>JBMCLJ010000001.1:0-45968 GCA_048615375.1 Candidatus Dojkabacteria bacterium
AGTATACCATAAAATTGCTAAAAAAGCTCTCGAAAATTTACAAGCGATAGGAACTATGCTTATACCCCTCCTGAGTGGTCGATTAATTGAGCTCTTCTGTATTTGAAGTATCCATATCTTCCCAAGATTGAAAATTACTATTTTCTGGCGATTCTAAAAATAAAGTCAACCCTCCCAGCCCATTAGTCCAGATACGCATACCTGGCGAAAGTGGCATATCATAACCTCTAAATTCTTCTTGATTGCCTCTATTAGCACCAAACAGTATTTCTGTATCAACTTGAGCTTGAGCCAATTGCTTAATCCAAAAATTATATAAACCATGGTCGTAATTAGGATTTGTAAGAACAAGCTGTGATAAATAATAACTTCTAAGATCTACAGCATTAGATCGAAGAGCCTGAATAATTTGAAAATCACCCAAACCCTCTTCCCGAAGTTTTTGTGCGATCTCTGCTGTCAAGGCGAAGCGTATAAAATGGTCGCCATAGAGCCACGATTCATTTGGGACCTTTCTAACATTCGCAGCATCATTACCACCATTGTACCCCATCAATGCCCGTGCCCATATCCGTACATCGTCATGGCTAGCGGCCCAGTTAGATTCCGCTCCTTTAACAGCGTTATTTACGAGATTTTTAAAATCTAACAGAACTTCCATGCCCTTCCTGCCGTTGATGAGGTGATCGTACATGTCATCAGCTTCTTTGAAGTGAAACGGCATAACCTGAAAAAGTCCTGCAGCTCCTACATATGAAGTTGCCTGATCGTAGCCACATGATTCAATGGTCATAATGGTAGCGATGACATTTACTGGAACATCATATTCACTAGACAATTTGTAGATTAGAGCTTTATGTCCAATCACACTTGGGGGAAATATCGGTAGTAGTTGTTGTGCGTCATTAATAGCGTTTATTTTCGTCAGGTCATATTGATCTGGAATTTTAAAAAAAGTTCCGTATGTAATTCCTAGAACTTCGGCTAACTCTTGAGCTTGGTCAGATTCTCGGAATGTAATTTCGGTTGTAGGGGTTCTTTCACGGTTTTGATCTTGAGTCAATTGTATATCATCTTCTTCAATGAAATCCACCTAAAAAATGCCCAAATGCTCGCCACGGTCGAGTTACTGAGATAACAGAAGTACTTAAACCACTACCAAGCAAGGCAACAATAAAACTATCTCTCCTTAATGTTTCTTGTTGTCTAGAGATATAACGGCTTAAATCACACCTTATATCAATAGCACGTTGCCGCGTTAGGTCAACAAATCTTTGCATAGAAGAATCATTCATGATCAATCCTATAATTATACTTTTTTTTATATTGGTGTCAAAAAGTTCCTCTCAGCCCTATTCGCCACAACCAAAGCCATTAGCCTTTTTTCACTTATCTATTCCCAATTGCCTCTCCACCTCCCTGTAAAATCTTCTGTCTCCGATACTACTGTTATGGACATTTAGGCTTCTGTTGAGCGGGAAAAAGCGGTTGGTGATGAGGGTGCTGATGTCAGAGCCTTCAGGTTGATAACCAAAGAGTCCAGCTGGTTTATACCGGTTAATGATGCCGGAGAGGCAGAGTGTGATGTCCCAGAAGCAATGGTAGTTGAGGAAATGTAAGTGTTTTTTTTGCAATCGTGAATAAACTTCCGGGTTATTTATCAATAAAGTACGAGGTATATCAGCCTGCACTAGTACAATGGTTTTCACGCAGCCAGGCAATCCCAGATCAGGATTATTTATCATATTAAACACTAAAAAAGCTCCCATTGAATGACAAATGAGTGTTGTAATCCGCTCACGCTGGATTTTTTCATAAAGCTGTACTTGCGCCGCCGACTTACTGACAATCTTTTTTTCGCGCAAATACGTCTTTAATGGGTTTGCAACTTCAAAGAGATCTTTCCACGTAAGCTGGGAATAATCCGGATACCAGCAATACAGGTTATAATCTGTGGTCATGTTTGACTCACGAGTTGGTTCTGATGTATCTACTTCTGCACCCATATGCTGCCCCTCCATAATCGCAAACCCTACTGTTCTCTGAAAAGGCGTCCTGAGACGCAAAAGCTCAAGAAAGCGAATATATATGCCTACATAATAGCCATGGATGAGAAGTGTTTTGTTCATGAATAGTATAGTTTAACACATTGCTTGATATACATGCTGAACTTCTTCATCGATAAACCTCACTCGTAATCAATGAGGGGTTAAAGCAAAAAATAGCGTTATGAGTATTACGTACTTTCTTTTGAGCAAATATTTAGTAATGCTCCAGGGGGTACAAAGTGACAAAAAAAGAACCGGTTCCCCGATTCCTTTTCCCGCAAACGTTTATTAAATATTTACGCATTTACAGAAATTTCGCGTTTATCAGTCGCGTTAGCTTTTTCAAAAATGTCTTTTAATTCACTTCCATTGAGCTGATCTTCCGGTACAGCGATTAATATCTGACCTTCTTCAACTTTATCTGCAAAAGACCGTGCCTGCTGCTCAGAAATCCCCAGACCAACCAGCGCGCCCACTATTCCTCCACTGACAGCGCCAATACCCGCACCAGCGAGTAATGAAACTAAAGGACCGACTGCAAACAAGTTTACGCCGGGGAGGAGTGCAGCAGCGCCAAGTAGACCAATAATTCCGCCTGTTACTGCACCACTTCCGGCACCGATCCCTGTGCCTTTACTCGCTTCGACATCAGAGGTGGACTTGAGGTCATTTACCATTTTTTTATCTTTTACGATTATCGATACTTCATTTATATCGACATTTCGTTGTTTAATTTTGTCCAGGAATGTATCCGCGTCATGTCGTGACGCGAACGTCCCGAATACCATTTTATCTGCCATAACGTTTCTTTTGTACGGTGGTATTACAGTTGAGAGTTTCCGTACATAACGCAAGTCTCTAGCTAAACTCTTAAACTATCTGATATAATAACTTTATAATATCATGAATCCTGAACTCAACCTATATATAGACAAAATAAGTTGCATAAGCGTAAGCCCTTTAAAAGATTATATTCATCATCTTGCTGGAACTCATAATACTTGGGGGCATGTGTCTTTCCCTTCAGCCATGGGAGACACTGCGGTATTCCCACGAGATACTGAGGAAGCCCAGAGAAATAGAGCGCAGATTCTTTGCCATTTACCACCCAACGCTGCAGAAATGTATCGTCAAATAGTAACGATCAGTGCAACCGGGCAACTCGAAGGTAATCCTCCAGGCAATGGTGCAGCTCGTCAGTTAACAGAACCTGAAAGAGTACTTGCTAACAGGATCGCTGCCGGGTATGCGCCGTATGTGGCGGCCAGTTTAATTGAACATGAAATGAATACAGCTGCAAAAGCACGACAGATATTGCCTATCATTAGTACTAATGATACAACCACAACTCTGGGGCCGGATGAGCCAGTTACAATTGATCATTTTTGGCAACTTTTTGGTCATGGATATAACGCTACAAGACGCAATTCTCTTGCAAATGAATTGATCAGCAGATGTGGTGAACAAAAACCAATTGATGCCCTACTTGGATATGTTGATCAGCTAAATAAAAATCAGTTATCTGGCGGTACACGAGAACGCGCACTAAAGTTACTAGCCGAAACGAACAGAATTGAATGTGCGCAGACATTACTACTCATGAAAGCTGTACTTGAAAAGCAGCGTGAACAGGGATTTAAAAGTTTGGATAGTAAATTAATTGCAACATATGGAGACGATTCTGATGCTTTGTTCCATCAAATGGAGCAATTAGCGAATCTCCTTAGAATGCAAAATTCTCATAATCTCGATTACTTTAGTCTTGTTGCTTTACGTGAAGATGCAGGTGGTGATACATTGGATTTTAAAGGAAAAGATGAGTATTATGTTATAAAGGATTTTATTAAGCAACATCCTGTCCTCAGGAACATACTGAATAAAGATCACTTTTTTATTAATAATAAAGCCCCTGGCAGCTACGTTGGATTGGGTTTTTCATATCCAATTGCACCAATAACATTACCTGATGAAATTTATCAAAATATTCCAAGTTTACAGCAACTTAGGGAATTGCTTTCAAAAGGAATCAACGCTTTCATTTTTTTACCTGATTCAGGAACTGAAAAAATCACAAACTGGAGACGTGAACTTATTATTCATGAAAGCGGACATGTAGCAACATATGTCGCTAACGCTTTGCTCGATAAGGAGTACGGCCTTCCAATTGGAGCTACCAACCTGCTCACCCCTCGTGACTGGCAGGAAATATTTGCGTTTACTTTGGAAATACTGAGCTCAGATGCAAATCACTATGAAGTAATACGGACAGATGCTTTAGTAGATGCAATTAGGACAATGGGACATATTAGAATGTGGCAGGAAGCTCAAAAACTGATTGATAAAGAAGTTACTGCAGACGAATTAATGCGCGTAACTGACTATCTTACTTCATGGTATCAAGATACAATGCACAGTTCTTTGAATACATATGATTGTCCAAGGTCAGCAGGTGACAGAGTAAGTTTGCTGGAGTTGAGCAGACGCGCTTATCCAATTGCTTTTGGAGTGAGCATTTACTTAGCGGAACAGATAAGAGGGATGACAGAAGATGACGGAGTCAGATTACAGAAGATTTTTAAGTCGATCGCCTACTCTCCAGACTACCAAACTCTTCTCCAAAACCTTGGTACAAGTGAGGAGGAGTTGTTAGAATTCCTTAAAAAGCGCATTACAATCCTAAGCGATTGAAATAGCAGTATTATGAATTACATCATGTACGGAAACTGATGAAAATTGGTTAAACCCTATTCAACCTGTATAGTAAATGAATCGGAATATACATCAGCCGGCATACTCATAAGGCCTGGTTGATCTCGATACCCGGCTTTTTGTAAATATTCTTCATGGGGAATCTGAAGCACATTTGGTATTCATCGTCTATAAGCAATCCTATACTTTCCCTTACTTCCAGCTGGAAGATTGAGTTTGCCATTGTCGATGTATTGATCTTTTAAAAAGAACACAATCGTATCCTTCACCCCATCAGATTCGTCAAGCACTTCAACTTTTGCTTCCACAAATCCTCGATACGGAGTCTCTTTTCCTGTCACAGAAGATTTATACGTGAGAGTGATATCATATTTTTCTCCAGGCTTGACCATGTTTGTAGTGTTCACTAGCAGCTTTTCTCCAAGATACGCCTCCTTAAGAACAGTTACATTATCAGGCTCAATGATTCTCTCACTCCGGCAATTCTTATCCTTAGTCGCATCACAAGTAGTCCATTCAATATTACCTTCTTTTGGCCAGGCTTTACGATTAATATTCACTGCCTCAATCCGCACAACTCCAATCCCTTCCGCCAGATACCAATCCTCTCGCAACCAGGCTTCCATAAATCTAACTCTGATGGCTGGTCCTGTATATGCTGGGGTCTCAACTTCCAGAACATCGTAATCTATGTGCCATGCATGATCATTTGTTTTACCACTTGCTTTTGTATTGCAAAATTCATCATGTGTTTCAGGAGCAAACAAAAATTCTTTATCCCAGGTATTAGTTTTTTCCCATCGAATATCAAGCTCTGAAGGGCTAAGTAAGTATGGTGGATATAATTGATTCTCATAAGAACCAAAGTAAAGACCAGGATCTACAGGCTTATTAAATGTATCTAAATTCGCGAATCCTTTTGATTTATAGGTTTTGAACCCCCTCGCCCATAGATAGGAATACTTCCAGTTATGTTTTTTAAAGGTACTACAAACCACCGAATTACATCATCCGCTCCCCCCAGTACCCAGCATGCCCGGATTTAGTAAAACGCCACGGAGTAGACGTTACATCACATATTTTTTCAGGGGCTTCAATTTCTATTTTCGCGGTAACAGATTTATTAGCAGGAGTTCGTATTGTGATTTTTTTCTCCCACTTATAGTAGTCCGTAGAATCGTATAACCAATAGTTCCCTGGCTCATTCATCCAGTATTTTGACATATCATACGGGTCAATATTGACGGTAATTGGATTACTCCACTCCCAATCTGATCCACTTGGACGGAACACCGCTTCGTAAGAACCGAGTTGTACATCTTTCAGTAGATTTCCATCTACCACTACCTTCCCCTGGACGGCATTCATCCATTTCCCTTCAGTGGTACGACAGGTTTCTGATGTTGATTCAAGGTACTCGCAAAGATTAAGCTTCACATCAAGCTCTCCTGAATAGCTTTCTGGCTCATCAATAAACAGTGTATAGCTTTCACCCTGATTAACAGTACCAGGATCAACTCTTACCTTAAGCATTTTACCCTTTGAAGCATTGCCGTCAGTTGATGCTGAACTTCGTGAATCCGTATCAGTCTGTGTATTTATTATTACCGTAGTAACAATAATACTGAAGAGCAATATTACAAATATTATAGGAATTAAATATTTCCTGGTCGGAAGATGAGGAAGTTGCATAGACCACTATAGAAAGTTTTCAATTCTTTGCAATACTACCATATACGAAGCATTACAATACATGCATTATATTTGTACATTATATGGAACAAATCATGAAAATATTTATTCTACCCGACTTCCGATATTTGAGTAACATAGACTACATCATACAGTCCGGATCAGAGCAGATTTTCCATTCTTCTCCCGTCAATTCTCTCATCACGCAGGCGATAAGAAACAGCCCCAAAAGCTCTCTTGGAAAGAGATTAGTAAACGAATCTTTTTTCCCCGTAATCAAATAATTACCCTGGTTGCGTTGCAAGATCAACCTGATCTGAGTATATAAACACTCAAGCAAATCCTTAATCACCCACACCTCAGTACGAGGATACTTTTCCACTGTATCCGGATTCATACACTACCTTTCTAGAATTGAGATAACGTCTTTATTATACACACATACTCAAGGCTACAGAAAAAATTCTAAATTCGTTGTGTTTTATCTCTTCACCTCAATAACCTGCCGTGTACAAAGAATCATTTACGATCACACAACCTGATTTGTACCACCAATCATGAGCAGCCGACATCCTACCCACGACCCAGGATTTCCAGGTAGCCTTTTTGATAAAAGCATAGTTTGCTTCCTGTGACTCACACTCGTACTCATTCGTGTGATTGGAATGATGGTTGAATAAAACTTTTATAGTTTTTTGTGGTAAGGTTTTCATAGTAAGTTCCATTGCTGGATTAGCATGAACCTTGCCGCTTGAGATTGCTTTATATCAGGTGCAGCATAGTACTACTCCGATTGACTTGCGAAGCATAACAGATTATATGTCATATGAGCTTTCGGTATCTTTATGAAGAGGAAAAGACTGAAGCTTGATATTTCAATTAATAACTAAGATAGTTCAACATGCACGTAGAAGTAATTGAATTTGTACGAAAAACACGAGGCGACTTGAAAAAGTCTAGAAATGAAAATGCTTTTATTTGGCTCATTTGTTTAGCTTTTGTAATTGTATTGTTATTTATTACATTACTAAAAGTTAATACTAGTTTTGAACGTATGGCTTTTCTGTTTCTAGTTGTATTCTGTATTTTGATTGCTGTTGTTCCAATTTTCTTAACCTTAGAATTTTACAAAAATCAGTATACAAAAACTCTGAGAAATCTTGAGAAAGCGGAAATAATCCTCCAAAAAATGAATAGTGAAACTGATACTAAAAAATATGATTTTGGAAGTGGAATTTCTAAAACTTTATATTACCTTAACAATAACTTTTTATTGTTTTACTATCCAAATCGGTTAGAAGTAATTTTTATTGATACATCAAAAATAGAAAAGGTAATTATCCGAGAAAGTCCCTATGAGTGGAATAAACAACTGTATATTAATGTTATTCACAACACGTATCAAACAAGTATAAATTCTCATTTATTTTTTCCTGAATTAGGCCCGCTTTCCAACTATACAAATGAAGTACAAGATATCATTGCTTTTCTCAAGTCTAAAGCGCAAGTAATTGAGGAAAAAAAGTTTTCATAACATAAATAGACCTGATTTTATTAACGTGAATGACATAATTAAGAATAAGCCTTCATAATCGTATAAACGAGACATGCGGCCATGTATCTCCAGAAGTATCCGTTTGCAGATCTGGGTGGACTTGATACTGATCCCTGTCTGTATTTTATGCTTCCGATAGCGGTTTCTATTCTTTGTCGTAATCTCCTTAATCGATCATATGCTTGCGTGACAAGCTGTTTTGTTCCCTTTCTTAGACCTGTTACAAAGGTAATACTTTTCTTTCCAAGTTTCCTCGTCAAAGGTTTTGACTGATAACCTGCATCTCCTACCAGAATGCCTTCGATATCTTTTACCAGCGATAGAACTATCTTATGATCCTTATCTGATGTATTCCCGGAAGAAAGATGGATAGTTAACAGATTTCCATGCGGATCAGTAATCAAATGAAGTTTAAATCCATAAAACCAGCCCATACTGCTTTTCCCTCTATCAGGAAGATGAGATACTTTGTAATTGAATATTCTCTTATTGTTGCATACAGGAAGAGGTACTGAATCAATGAGAAGTTGTTTGTTGATCGCATTGACAATATCGTCAACACTAACAAATATTTTTAAAACAATGTCATTTGAGAAATTATAGTGTATTATGTCCATAAAGGCAGTTTGATTTTTATGTAAACAGTAAATGATACTGCCTTTTACCCTTTAGATAAAGGTGAATTGAATTACGTCATTCACGTTATTAGAGTCTTATCCATACTTTATATAGACAAAAACAAACACATCTTATATAATATATAATGAGTCTTTTCTCAGAACTAGAACCTGCTAATCCGAATACCTTAGTACAAGAAGGTGGTATGAGGGCTGTACAAGCTTAATCAACTACAGTTCGAACCAGGATTTATCGAAACGGTTTTACTACCTGCAGTAGCAGGAAATGTAACAGAACTTGCTATACGAGCTCAAACACAAATCCAAGCTTGGACTGGTATAAAAGACGATTCTACTCAAAGAATAGTAATTGAATCCACACTACTTGCACATCCTAGTAATGATCCAGTAATTCGTTATATTTTCGCATCACTTTGTGAATACTTTTCTAACTCTGTAAATATTGAAAGATTACTTACTACAGCAAGTTGGTTTGAATCAGCTGCTGAAATAGCAGAAACAGATCCAATTTTTTCAACAATATCAATGGACAAGCAGGGAAATGTATACTCTACTCTTGGAAATCCTGATTTAGAAGCAAAAGCTGCTTTGAAACAAAAGGCTAAAACCGAAAATGACACAACTGGCGAACAAAAAGTAACCCCCCAGATGATCACCCGCTTGCAAAATTTATGACAGGAAATACTCCTGTACATGTAATATATAAAGCAGTAGCTGACTGGATAAGAACTGCATCGATAGGACAAATCAATGATTCAGAAAAAGTGGAAAGGGTAATGGAATCACTTTTTAGTATAACCTGGGCTATGGGTGATAAAGTTAGGTCACTGTATTGGGAGTATTTATTTAAAGAAGCCTCATTAACTGATGAGCAAAGACAGACAATTCATCATATGTTAGCAGCGGATGAATTACCGAGTCTAGAATTCTTTTCTGTTGTACATAACGTCAGTTATAGCAAATTTCAGATGGATGCAAAAAGAAAAGTTAATCAAGCTCTAGATGGAAAAGGAAGGCTTTTTTCTAGCAGCGTTACTAAGAATTTGGCAAGTGTGAGAAGAGAATTAGAACGCAATGCAACTGGTACAATGAAAGACCTTCTGGATAGACGTTTAAGCTCTTTACCTGAGATGATAGAAGGAGATAGAGGCATTCGAGTACAAGGCGGTTTTTATGGCAATCAATATCTTTACGTTCCGCAATTTAGAGAGTTTGACCTTGGGTACAGTTTAATAGATTCAGGACAACAAACTAACAGAGCAGAAGATTTTTCAGGCTGGGTTTTTGGAGAATCAACTGTAAGAACAACAGGGTTTAATGGTATTTTAGAAGCAATTTATCAAGGTGAATCTATAGATGGACCAAGCCTTTACAGTTTTAGATCCTCAATTAACGGAGCGATCGGAATTTACTGTCCAAAACCCGGTACATTTGGTATGGAAATTCTCTTTAGAAGAGCCAATGACGATGTAGCGAGACCAACCAATCAAAGACTTACAAATATGGACTTCTTAGCTGCATTTGCTAAAGATCTTGTATCAAGGTCAGGAGAACTTACATAACGTATTTATGTGGGTATGAATAGAGGAAAATAAATTCATTAGCTCCATTCTACCTTCTACTTTCATTAAAACAGTTGAAAATGAAATTGAATCACTAAGTTTAAAAAAAGAAAGTTTAAGCGAAGATTTATCAACTGAAAAATATACCCGTTTTGATTTTGGAATCGCCAATTTGTCTCTTCCTGCTAAGGTTTTTTACACTCAGCAGGGAGAAAATTTATCTGTGGTGGAGATGGCGGGAGTCGAACCCGCGTCCGCGCAGTAACTTTTATGCATTCTACAAGCGTAGCAGAGTTTGGTTACTTCACTATCCTGCAAACTCTGCAAAGTGACAATGAAGGCTTGCCCTGATAATCAGCAGAGCCGGACAAGACTCTCCGCTAATATCCGATTTTTGTTTAAGGACATCCGCTACACCGGATAACTCGCGATATATCCTTCGCGTTTGAAATGGTTATTCCATCCAATTACGCAGCGAGAGCAACTTGAGTGTTAGCTCTCATTTTTTCTGCTAAAATTCTTGTTAATTTTGCAGTAAGTGTCTCATTTTCGTTGACATTCTTTTGATGAGCTGTATTCTGGTACGTGTCACAGTCAAACACGGCTTGCAACATAAAAGTTCACTACACGTCGAAGCCATTACATCCCCAGACAATGTATTATAGCATAAAATCATTTTTTTAGTTTGGAAAAAGTATTGAACTACTAAGAAGAAAGCTATTGCAGCCGTCAGAAGGAAGTGCAAGTTCTGAGAGCCAGGTTTTAAAAGCGATCGTTGATGCTGAATTGAGATTAGAATTGTGGAGTCAAACAGTGACTGATTTGTTTCAACGTGAGCAATGGTGCGGTGACCCAGGATTTCTTGGCGCACTCCCTTCAGCTCTTTTTCTGTATACACAACATTTATCAGAATCAGGTTTATTACTTGACAACTGGATGAAACCGTAACTGAGAATCCAAGCGGAGATAAAATTTTCAAAATCTCACACCAAATTGTATACTATCCCCATGTTCACAGACTATCAATTCACCGTTAAAGATCGATTTCTTAAGTATGTTAGCTTTGGCACAAATTCAGATGAAACGTCTCATACCAGCCCCTCTACACCGGGACAACTCGCGTTAGCTCATCACCTCGAAAAGGAACTTGGGGATATGGGTATTGCCGACGTACTGCTCGATGAGCATGGATATGTCTATGGAAAACTTCCGGCGAATACCGATAAAAAAACAGATGCCATCGGATTCCTCGCTCACCTTGATACCTCATCCGCCGTCAATGGCGATAACATCAAGCCTATCGTCCATGAAAACTTCAACGGTGCAGAAATCACTTTACCAGGAGACCCGGAACAGGTCATCACCCATAAAGACTCTCCAGAACTCAAAGCAATGAAAGGCTGCACAATCATTACCTCAGATGGCACATCCCTCCTTGGCGCTGATGATAAATGCGGAGTAGCCGCGATAATGGATGCTCTCCATTATCTCTCGACACATCCGGAAGTCCAACATGGTGATATTTATGTTTGTTTCAACCCGGATGAAGAAATAGCAAAAGGTGTTGAACATATTAACCTTACGCGTTTTTCACCTGCTAACGCGTTTACCTTGGACGGACCAGGCAAAGGCTTCATCGAATCAGAGTCATTCAGCGCGGATCGCATGACGATCACATTCCACGGTAGAAATATACACCCAGGCTACGCGAAAGGGATTATGGTGAACTCAATTAAGCCAGCATCGCGTTTTATCGACTCGTTACCATCTGACACCCTCTCACCGGAAACTACTGAAGGGCGCGAAGGCTATGTGCACTGCGTGTCGTGTAGCGGCAATGAAGAACAAACAACTCTTGAATTCATTATTCGTGACTTTGACACAGGAAATCTTGCTCAACACGAAGCGTTACTGGAAACACTCGCGAATGAAGCTGCTAAAGCATTCCCTGGCAGTTCATGTACCACTCAAGTCCATGAACAATACCGCAATATGAGGGAAGTTGTCGATCAATATCCGGAAATTTTACGAAAAGCAGAACAAGCAATGCGAGCGCTCGGCCTGAAACCAGAGTATAAATTTATACGAGGAGGCACTGATGGATCTCACCTGTCATTTATGGGTATCCCTACCCCAAATCTCTCTTCAGGACAACACAGCATCCACGCCAAAACCGAGTGGGCATGTGTAGAAGAAATGGAAATCGCGGTACAGGTGATTGTGGGGATCTGCAAAATTTAGATCGATTTACCAGCTCAATAGACGAAACTTAGTTTAAAAGATATTTTCAGCACATCACTAAGTAGGATATTTTGTGTATTTCTATTACAATAACCCATGGAACTTACCCACATTAAGTCGGATATTATCAGGAAATACACGGAACATAAACAGTTTTTGTCTGGAATAGACTTTTTTTCCAACATAACTGGTACCGAGCACTTCTCTTTCCGTACTTCACAACAAGGGTATCGTTACCTGAAAGGAAAAGGTCTTCATATCGTGGAAGAACGTGTGTCCGCGGGTAGAATGGCTATTATCATCGAAATCGACACTATCAAGCTCGATGATTTCACTCTCAATAAAATAGAAATCGTCCAGGATATTGAAGTAAAAGTTGATAAGCTCTACTTTCTTTCAGGAGCATATACAACCAGACCTGAATTCCATACACGTAATCAACTCGGTCAGAAAGATATTTCAATTTTTGACATCAAAAAGACCGTACATCATTTAATTTTCCGCATTCAGACAGGCAATAATGAGTTTATTGAATGTATGACGATCGCGTAGCGTTCATTTTTTGATTCATCCCCTCCATACTGCCAGATCAGCTAATCCTATAATTAGTATTTTCAACATTTCTCTCACTCTTGCCAACAGAATAAGATTGCGCAGGTATATAGTTCACCGCTCCTATCACAATTAGTACGTCTATAGGATCTGTATCTGCAATGCCTCATTCTCTTTTCCACACATAGTTCTGTCAATTCCAGAAAGACAATCGACTTAAAATCACCACCCGGGACGTCGCAGTTGAAGCGAACGAATACTTATATAGCTATAGAATGGCATTATTTCACAATACAACCCCATAGTAAGTGTGCTATCGTGAACGCTTGACATTTTCCACATCGCATTGTATTATATTACATAAGCTCTTATACATTATTAGGAAGGGAAGTTTAGAAAGGATCAAGTTTATAGGATTTGACAACCTGCTGAATATGGGATACAATAGTACTGTAATTCGCTCTTACTAATTAATAGGTAAACAAATGATCCCAGATCCCCAAGTCTGGTTCGGTAAAAGAAGCCTACTGGGCTTAGGGATTTGGGATCATATACCAATTGTCGACAACGGTGATATTTCCTGACACATTCGGGACATGCCACCGGGGTCGGTCGGGGCAGTGCCGATCCCCAAAAAAAATACAATTGGGCAGTTTACAAGGTCGGGGAAACCCGCCTTCCAAGTCTGGTTCGGTAAAAGAAGCCTACTGGACTCAGGAGGCGGGTTTTCTCACTTTTTATAACCCACATAACCCGTATAAACCCTCACACGACTCTCACTTTCCTCAGTTCCAAGAAATAATAACAAAACTCTATTAAGAGCCATAACATAAATAGAGAAAGATTGTGGTACGAAGAAGCCCTTCAAACATCTTCAATGGACGAGCGATATACTATTACCTCACAACAATAACAATATAGCTTTTATACAAGCACTATGAACATAGAACTGATCTTCTCATAACAACCAGAAGTTATAATTAGGTGCAGTTCTGGAAAACTCCAGACTACTACCTGTTCACCGTAGCTTTACTCGAAGGAGAAAAGAAAGTTTTTAATTGATTTTACAATAACGGTTTTGATTAAGCGTCCTTTATGCCTTCATTCTGTCATGAGATTGTCATGATAATGTCATCAAAACCTCCTGTAGCACAACTTTTTGCAATATGCTACATTATCACATGACACAAAAAGTACGCATTCTCCTGAGTCTGGTTCTCTTCGCTGGTACCATAATCTCCCTGCTCTACCTCGTTGGCAAAGGTACCGCGAAAGAACAAGAGATCCTGGAAAGTGACCGGGTAGCAAATCTGGAAACAGAGCTCAAGGAAGTACAAAACGAGTTGCAAACAAAAAAGCAGGAAGTAGCAATCCTTGAAAGCAAATTACAAAAAAAAGAAACTGAAGCCAGCAACGCGAAATCCTTTATCAATGATGAAAAAAACGCGAACCTGCCAAAGATCTACGAAGCGTGCGTAAACAATAAGGCACAGACCAAACCATCGTCCATGAACGAGAACGACTACCTTCGTTACACCACCTCACTGCTTGTCAGCAAACCAGATGTAAAAGCGTACCTCGAAGAAGAAATTTCTCCAAAAAAGAGACGTCTGGCTCAGATTCAGGAAGTTAAAGACAATGTTGTGAAATTCGCTATACTTGAAGTATCCGTTACGGAGATTTTTCCCGAATGCAAAAGCACTACTCTGATCCACAAAACCTTCGACTACAATCTTCAGACCCTCACCATAACAGAGACGACACCGTAGAAAAATTGGTGAATGTGCCAATACGTAAAAATGACAACAAGACCGCGCAGTAATGCATAAGATCCTCGAAATGCCGGCACATCAGAAATTTGCGGAAAAGTATAAAAATCTGCTAAACTCCCCACGGTTGAATATACCAGTATGGAAATATAGCAATGTGCCGATGACCTGAGGAATGACCATAGTTTATGTCTACCCCGCCAGGTAATTGACATATTCACCTATTGGAAAATTCACCCATTTATGCACGCCGGTGTAGCTCAGTTGGTAGAGCAGCGGTTTTGTAAACCGCGGGTCGGGGGTTCAAGTCCCTTCGCCGGCTCCAGATAAGTGTTTTAGACTTTTATACTCATTTTTCCGTTAAGAGATTAGTCCTCCCCAAAGATATTTATTAAAGCTTGCATTCTTGATTATCAATTGCGGTATGTTGTATTTTCTGAGAAATGAATTATGATGATTGAGTTTGTCGGGACACAAGTTTATAAAACGCTTTCGCGCTCCGGACTCACACATTCCCGTGAGCCAGAAAATCCACTTGTATAAAATCAATTCACGTTATGGTTTAAAGTACCTTCCAATTCATGGTCACGAATTAAATATTGGCGTTGAACACGGACCAGACGCGGTATTGAGCCAGCAGTTTCTCAAGGAGTTGTCAGAATTACCGCATCTCCATTCCTATGACTTTCCCTTGCCTGAAGATGTGGAGGACGAGATGTACTTTGCAGAGTTCGCGAAGCACTCCCGGGAATGCGCTGATCTGATAACCAAAACATTAGAGCCAGGTGAGACCCAGGTAGTTGTTGGAGGGGATCACAGTGTAGGTTTTTCCGCGATTCTTGCGGATTTGCAACGTTTTCCAGCGGACAGGATCGGAATTATCCAGTTTGACTCACACGCGGATATAAATTCGATAAGCTCAAGCCCGACCGGAAATATTCATGGGATGTTTTTGCGACCGTTTTTAGCAGCATTTGATAATAAAACTATTGCACGACTTATACCCAGGCCCATCCCAACACAAAACCTTCTCTACATAGGAAACCTCGAACCAGACCCGGAGGAGCTGAAATTCATCAAAGAGCATTCAATTCCAGTTTTTGGGAGAGCAGCACTAAGAAATAACTTTAACGATGTTCAGACAACTATTGCAAATCTTCTCAGCCGTATCGACCACCTGCATATCAGCTTTGACGTTGATATCTTCCACAGAGATCTGGTTTCCGCGACCGGCACACCAGCGCTGGACGGATTAAAGCTTGAGGAAGTATTCGCCACCTTCCCACTTATACAAGACTTCCCCTCCAAGTCCATTGACCTGGTAGAGGTGAATCCGGGTAAGCTGGCATCAACTCAAACAGTGGCAATAGCGCAATTGGTTTTAACAAAGTTGCTATGTGCAATTAGTAAAAAAAAGCAATTCCAGATGCAACATACCATTACTGTGTCAGATAGCAAATTCTGCAATCTTTAAAAGTAAAATAATTATATTTACTTGAAAAAAGATGTTGTAGCAACAGAGGTGCTAGTACAATCATATCCATCAGGAGTCTCTCCCGCATTTACCATAGCTATAACAACCAAACTACCGTCCTCAAGTGTAACAAGTATAGGTGCACCACTGTCACCTGTGCAGACCGTAGGAGGCACATCCAGTCCTTCAGGAAAGAGAAAATTTACAAGAAAAAATAATGGCGCATTAGGGAATTCGTAATCAGGCTGCCTCTCTTGTACAAGAGAAGATTGATTAACCACTAAAATCTTTGTTCCGTTTAAAAAAGTTTCAGGATCTGGAGCGGTGTGCAAAACTGCGTTATTAGTAGTTAATTGTGTACCTTCTGGAACTACGAGCAAAGGCGACATACTTGAAACTACCTGAGAATCATTCCCCATTTCTTGAGAACAGAGAACTGGTTCCTGTCCGTCTGGCGCTCTAAACGTTTCGAATGTACCAAGTACTCTATTATCAAATCTCAGTAGATCAGGTTGACCGTCAATAACCACTCCCACAGCTAACTGAACTGAACTCATCCTCCCTTCTGCATCATACTCGTTCATCGCTGCCTCCATTGATGTTAAAACATGTGCTTGAGTACATAAACCCTGACCTTCCAGGTAAGTTACCGTACCATACATACGCAACCCTCTTTCTTCTGCTATTAAGAGTTTAGCCATATGCCTTCCGAAGTCATTAGAAAAGTAATTCGACACCTCAGCCGCCTCCTGCCCTGCACCTCCACTACCACAGGCGCAAAGTAATAAACCTGTACATAACAGCTTGGATAGAACTATCCCCCCTCTTGGTGGAGAAGTGCGATCTGGAATTTCCCACGTTAACTGAGAAGCATTCCATAGAGAACCCTCAGGTGTATCTCCATAAATATTCGCCATGATAACAATTCTACCACATTTTTGATAAAAAAATGCCTGAGCTTGAAGTACTAGTAATTTTCATAATTACCCTCAAAAATCGAAAAGTGAAGGATGGAGCTGGAACCGGGATTTGAACCCGGGACCCCTTCCTTACCATGGAAGTGCTCTACCAACTGAGCTATCCCAGCAGAAATGAATCTGCCAATATGTACATAAACCAATGTGCCAATAACCTACGGGATTCTCAAGGTTCTTGCCTGCCTCGTCAGGTAATTGACATATTCACACAGTGGCACATTCACAAATTCAATATGGTGCAAGCGGGAGGATTTGAACCTCCGTAGGCATTCTGCCGCCAGATTTACAGTCTGGTGCGTTTGACCACTCCGCCACACTTGCATAGGTATTAAGAACTGATTACATTGCAAAGAATACATCCACTCTGCAAGTAAATCAACAAGGGATTGTACATTGAATTCAGCTTCAGGGCAAATAGAGTATCAGACTTTGTATACAGGATAGTTTACAGGTGGTGGTTTAGATTGTATACTCCCTTTACAAAGTAATTCACTCATTATTATCATGGCTGGAAAAAAAGGAAAAGGCAAAAAAAGGCTCATAAAACTGGTAAACAAAGAAACTGGTTTTGTTTACTGGACATACAAAAACCCGAAACTCGAAAAAAAACTCGAGCTTATGAAGTATGACCCGAAAAAACGACAGCATACAAAGTTTGTCGAACAAAAAGCGTAAGTTCACACAGTTAGTAGTGTGCATTACTAAAAAGTCCCTGTTACGTACAGGGACTTTTACATTATTGTGTAATATACTAGATAGATTTATTCTACACCATGGATATCCACGAGAAGCAAAAGCTGGTTACAATGTTAGACACTTCCTGGAAACCACAATCAGAACACTATAAGGAACGAATCAAGGATCTCGTCACCGGTACCACGGTTATCCTCGACATTGGTTGTGGCAGAACAGATTTTATGGCTGATGTATTCAAAGAAGCGAAGCATGTCATTGGCCAGGATCCGGATGAATCTGCAATCCTGGAGAACCCCTGCATTGATCAAAAAATTATTGGTGACTTTGAATCCCTTGACCAGTTGGAAGATGGATCAATAGACTTGATTATCTCAGCCTGGACACTAGAACATCTTGAGCATCCTGAAGCTATGTTTGCACAGACACATAGACTCCTCAAGGTCGGCGGATCACTCATAGCTCTCACACCAAATAAAAATTCACTTATCACATATGTCAGCCGAATAATCCCTAACAAGTTTCAAGCGAAACTTGTAAAACAGTTTTGGGGACGCGAAGAACACAATACGTATCCAGCACATTATCTCGCTAATTCCATTACATCAATAAAGAAACTCACGCATTTGTTCAGTTTAACTATCCATAAAATCTCACTCCTCAAAGATCCCACCTACTACATGCTCCACCCTTCCCTGGCAAAACCAGTTCACGCTCTGCATAAACATCTTATCCCCAGGAAGATGAGTGAAGGATTGCTGGTACATATAAAGAAACTGTAGGATGATAAGTACTGCCATAACACATGAACACCAAGAATAATAAACCGCTTCTCCTCCTTCTTATTGCGGGTAATATCTGGTATTTCGGGGAAGGGATGTTCGGACCACTGCTTGCAGTATTTGCAGAACGAATAGGCGGAGATCTGCTTGATATTACCTGGGTATGGGCAACCTTGATCGCCAAACATGCTCTGTGCTCAACGCTTGGTTATCAATTACCCCCACTCTTCCCCGCTACAAACCCGGAACTCCATGCCCAGGAGAGGTTATAACCGCCAACATCTCCATCAACATTCAGTATTTCTCCACAAAAATATAGATTTTGAACGATCCGTGACTCAAGGGTCAGTGGGTTCACCTGGCTTGTATCAACTCCTCCCGCGGTAAACTCAGCTTCGTTCCAGCCTTTAGTAGCGGTTACCTGAACACGATACGCAGTGAGTAATTGCATAAGATGTTGTACTTCCTGACTTGTAAGGCTTCCTGCTTGCTTGTTTAAGGGTATTTTTGCCTGTTGCAGCAAAACCGGGGGGATTTTTGGTGGAAGTAAGCCGTTCATACTCATTTCTACTGTCTGGTCAGGGCGCTTGTCCCATCGCGATTGAAGGAGATTGTGGACTTCGGAGGCAGTTTTACCAGGAAAAAAATTAAGTTCTACTTCCACCCTGTTTTTCCGCTCTCTGTTCAAATGGATCGAAATCTCTCTGCTGATATTTAAAATTGCCGGACCAGAAAGACCATACTGTGTGAACATTACATCATCAACTGTTGATTTGACACG
Organism: Candidatus Dojkabacteria bacterium; assembly: GCA_048615375.1. GTDB lineage: Bacteria > Patescibacteriota > Dojkabacteria > JAOAGR01 > JAOAGR01 > JBMCLJ01. Next base: position 19,474 of record JBMCLJ010000001.1, read on the forward strand.
TTTGCCATTAATAAACGAACGAGCCTCTATCTCCATCTTGGTTCCGTTAGCGCTGTGACTGAGCGGGCTCTTTGCTTCCAGAGGAAGCGCTGAGGGCACAGGATCAATAATCCGGTGACCAAGCATCTTCGCGAGCTCATAGCCGCTTCCATTCGAGCCAAGAGCTGGATAAGTGCGTCCCCCGGCTGAAATAACCAGACATTCGGAAGTAAATACCTGGTGTCGATCAGTACGCTGATTATTTTCTACTTCGTAGGCATCAAACACAAAACCTGCATCGCTTTTCCTGACTCGAGCAACTTCTGTGTTCAAATAAATATCTACTCCGAGGCGACGCATCTCATCTTCGAGGAGCAGGTTCACAGTCTTCGCCTGGTCAGTCACGGGGAAGACCTTTCCAATAGATGTTTTTCTCTCTGTATACAATTCTATTCCGAGATCATTAAAGAACGTAACTATTTGTTCATAGGAGAATTGCTCTAAAACGCTCTGTATAAATTCTTTATCCGCGCCATAGTAATGTGCAACGGCACCAGCATCAAGATTAACATTAGTAATATTACACCGCCCCGCTCCGCATACCAAAACCTTTCTTCCCAGGGCGAAAGTACGATCAAGAAGTGCAACCGATTGATTCTTATTATGTCGCTTCGCCGAGATAGCCGCCATCATCCCGGCAGCTCCACCACCGATAATAACAGTATGAATTTTTTTATGCGCTACCGACATACTTACCAATTCTCAGTTTCTACTTACTAATTCAAGCAGATACACCCACTCTTCATTTCCGCCTCTCTTCCCCTCAATAGGTGACTTCGTTCGTGCAAGTACTTGTAAACCGATACTCATGAAATACTTCTCCACCCGATCAAGAATATCTGGGATAGATTCTGGTTTCGCGACACCTTTGAATAGTTCTGCACGCGTTGCTTCGTAATGAGGCTTTACTAAAGAAATAACCTGCCCGCCATCTTTTATTTGGGTGATCACATTCGGCATAACTTTTCCCTGACGTGTCCATGAGGTATCTACTGTGATGATATCTACTTTTTCCGGTAATTGCACATGCATGGCATTGTTCCTTTCCAGCACTACTACTCGGGGATCGATCCGAAGCTTATACGCCAGTTCACCATACGCGGTATCTACAGCGTACACTTTCGCCGCGCCATTCTGCAACAGACAATCTGTAAACCCACCTGTACTGCACCCAAAGTCCGCCACAACGAGATCTCGCACCTCGACACAAAACTCCTTCAATCCGTGAGCCAGTTTCTGCCCTGCACGCGAAACAAAAGGTTCTTTTTCCATCCCCACATTGTACCACACATCGAAAATCGCCATACGCCCCGTACGGACGCAAAATCTTGCGTCCGAATCTTGCTTCCGTATCCTGCGTGCAAATATAACATCCAAACCACAACAGTGATTTATGACAGCGTCATGACATAATTATGTCAACTTTCCGGTTCACCCCTGGATTTTCTTCATAAACTATGCAATTATGGTACCATCAGTACTATGAAGTCAGACCAATATTCCACTATCAGGGAATTACAACGGGATTACAAAAAGATAGCGAAGAAAGTACAGGAGTCAGGCGAACCATTAGTCATTGTCACCGGAAACGAGCCACAATTTGCCGTAATCAGCCTCGATGCCCTGCACAAGCTGCAGCAACAAGCCAGCAACTCCACCACCGCGCCATCTGACAAACCAGACCACACCCACACCGCCAGGGCACTGAGAAAACTTGCAGATATATTGGATGGTGGTGAAACTCAGGAGTAACTGCTGCGAAAACGTTTATATAACAAGTGAAAATTTGCACACCACTCTGTAATAAAAGCATCACTTTCAAAATATATCCGTAAATCAGCGTACAAATCTCGAAAATTAATCTTAACGACTTTCTCGTCCAGTTGTGTAAATACATTTTGTAAGTTTCCTGATACTCCCTCTGCTTTCAATTTTTTCAGATCTGGTTGCACCCCTCTTTGCATATACCAGATCAACTCAAAATAATCTCTTCCTTTGACAATAATGCCACTAGAACCTTTCTGCCAGGTTCGTTGAAGACAAGCCCCTATTTTTCCTGAAAACATTTGTTCTAAACTGAAGTGTTTCATCACTACAGTTTGGTTTTCAAATGTGAATGCAGTAGTCTCACAATTAAAGTTTTGCGAAGATGGGCTGAGTTCTACTTTTACATGGATCTTTTCATCCTTGTAGTTGGATAAGCCAAGTGCATACAGTATCGGAAAACGAATAGTCAATCTATTAATATTCTTTCCTTTTTGTACAAGAAAATCAAATTCTGTTAAATTAATAGCCAGGAAAAATTCCTCAATTGCATTGCGAACTGTCTCTATCTTAACTTTTTTTGGGTTCTCAAAATCCAGGTCTTCTGATAGCCTGTTTAAACCATACAGCTTCCTTAAACATGTCCCCCCAGTGAATACTAAACTATCTACTTCACTACTGGAATACATGGCAAGTAGAACATAGTTTTGCAACTCCTCCTTTAAAGCAATTCGAATGTAATCAAGACTAACATGCATTGATTCCCATACATCTTTTTTTGATTTAAGCAACTGTATAATCTGATGCATAATGCATAATATTGTTTATTATTCTTTCCTGCTTTGTACCAGCAACTAACTTCCGGTAACTATCAAACTCAATATAATCTTCCTTGGAAAAAGAGTCAAGGTTTAACCTTAGTTCTTCTGTAACATTCACATTTTTTATATGAACTGGTAAAAATTGTGATTTAAGATACAAGAAATCAAATAGCGCTTTTGCTTTTGAGGCGAAAAAAACTTCTTTATCATTAAAATGCCTCTTATTATAACCGCAATATAGATCTTTTTTGATCTTATGGTATCGATACGTCCCTGTGAGATTTTCATAAACCCTTGTAATTTTCAAGGTAAAGGACGTAATTCCGAACGTTGCATCTGACAAAATATCATGTTCACGAAGTATGGTATCAGCCGTCACATAAGACGGAAATCGAAGTGAATTAGCAATTGCTATGTTAAAACTCCTATCATACCTGTACTGTTCAAACAGTTCTCCAGAGATATATAATCCATTTTTAAGCTGGATCAAAGTCCTATCTTCAATCCACCGGTGGATATTAGAATTTAACGAACCTGGTGAAATCGAAGAGTCAACTGCTGCTAAATCTTTTTTACTAAAAATTATTTGCTTGTTAAACTTTTGTAAGTTGCATCTTTTCATCGTACGTTTCACAATTATAGCATTTAATACTACATTTCTGAAACGTATAACCATGATATTCCAACCTCCCCTTCCTGAACCCTACTTAGACCAACAGAATGTTAAGAAAACTTGCAGATATATTGGATGGTGGTGAAAGGCACTAATTACTTTCACGCAACACCTCTTGTTCAGCACATTCAGAACTTAAGCCTCCTCCATCCCCTTGAAACAGCGAAGTAATACTAAGACTCGAAATATTTGCAGTTCTCAGCTGCCAATCAATATCATGAAGTCTTATCCCATCCCGTTTTGGATTTACATACACCGCGGCTCCGGATTGAACGATATGTTTTAACTGCTGCAACGGCCTGGAATCAAGTAACTCAAAAATTACAGGTTCGTTAATTGCAATAGAGCCATAGACGAACTTATGCAATCTGTACATTCAATATTCAATCTGCATAGAACCAACCATAAACTAGACCAGGCTAACACTCTAAAGCGAATTTAGTCGATACCAAATCGACATTCACATGCTAATTTGGTATAGTTTTATCATGAGTAACTATAGAATTCTTAACAAAAAAATCAAGGAGCATTTTGGTCAGTACAAGCAGGCTCTGGTATTAATTGGTGCTCGACAGGTGGGTAAAACGACACTTCTACAAAACATATACGCAGAAGCGTTGTATTTGACCGTCGACAACGAAAACATTCGCAGGCAACTAGAAACATATAACATTGAAACCTACAAATATCTATTTGCAGGTAAAAAAAACATCATTCTAGACGAAGTACACCTACTTTCAGAACCTGGACGTGCTCTCAAGATTATATATGATCAAACACCAGATGTTCAGCTTATTGCGACAGGCTCTTCCTCTCTACACATCAAGAATAAAACTAGCGAAAGTATGGCTGGACGAAAAATAACCTACCACATGTATCCACTTACTTTTACCGAAAGTCTTATTCAACAAGGCATCGCCATACTCAAAGATAAAAATATCATAGATTCTATACTCAATACGCCCAAGGTTACACCAAAGTTGTATCCACAACAGGAAATGTTGCAAAATATTCTTAAATTCGGTCTATATCCAGTAACAATAAATATTTCTGATAGATCACACTACTTAAAAGAACTCGCTAACGATGCAATATTTAAGGACATAGTAGATCTAAATTTAATTGAAGACAGAGGAAAAGCACTGCAATTGCTTAAATTATTAGCCCATCAAATTGGAAACATAATTAATTACGAAGAACTTTCAAGAAAGCTGTCATTAGACAGAAGGACTGTAGAACGATATATTGAGATATTTGAACAAAGTTTTATACTCTATCGTCTCTACCCATTTTCCAAAGATAGAAGAAATGAAATAGGAAAATCACCCAAAATCTACTTCTGGGATCTTGGACTTAGAAACGCGCTCATTAACAACTTTGAAGATATAAACATACGTGGCGATGCTGGTGCACTCTTCGAAAGCTTTATAATTACCGAAGTCAAAAAAGAAGTTGAATATTTAGATTTGAATTTTGAAGTTCATTATTGGCGAGTAAAATCTGGTTACGAAGTTGACCTCGTACTCTCTAGCCACAAAGAACTCATTGGTGTAGAGCTAAAGTTAAATAAAGGTTCAATAACCAAAGCCTTTACCAACAGATACCCAGAAGCCAAAACAATAGTAATTAATTCAGAAAATTTCTTCTAACCATGACCTTCAACGAACTAATGGTACAAAATCAGCCATGTTGACGGATTATATCACACGTTATAGGTTACATCACAGAAATATAATTATTCTCCTCGTTTTCGAGGAATACAGGCTGCTACCCCACCCGCTTCACCCCAATCATCGCATATCGCTCTTTAAACTCCCTCATAGAGTACCCGATATTCGAGACCAGCTTTGAGGTTCGCTCTAAACGGTCTTCGACCTTAACCCACGGGTCTACGGTGCGGGGCTTGTTTTTACCGTAATAATCAGCATCTTCCTTTGAAGCGTACTCAAACTTCAATTGCTTGAGTTCCATAAGCTGAGTGGTAATCTCCTGATCTCCACTGGCATAGAGCATATTCATGACCTCGCTGTCTGTCCTGAAAAAATCTTTCTCGGTAATGATCCCCTTCGTAAGCGCTTTTTTTAAAATCTTCGCGAGAAAGAAATACGAACCGTGTGAATCCGGGTCTATCCACATCAGTCTCGACATATTCATAAATAATATCGCGTATTGCGCTGCAATACCTGGGTCAGTGAAGAAAAGTATGTTATTTTCACACTGAAAATTATCGAGGAACATACGCGCCGTCTCTAAGGCCAGTAAATCCAGGCTTATCCCATCCCGTAAAAAATAATCAAGGCGGTCAAAAGAAATATCCGGTAACTCATTATCGAGGAGAGGAAACTTCTCTTTATCCAGAACAGATTTCACATTGATATTGTGTTTCTCCAGAATTGCGGGAATTTCTGAGTTAAAGATTATATCCTCAAGGAACGCTTCATGGTATTCGTGATTATCATTTTCTATCACAAAATCTACTACATGTGAAAACGCTGTATGAGGCACATCATGAATCAGACAAGCGATCTGCTCCTCCATCGACCGCTTGAACACATGTGAAAGGTACCAGACTCCTACGCTATGCTCATAGCGTGTCACATCCCGTTTTGGATTTACATACACCGCTGCTCCGGACTGAGCGATGTGTTTTAACCGCTGCAACGGCCTGGAATCAAGTAACTCAATAATTACAGGTTCGTTAACTTCAATAGAGCCATAGACTCTGTCTTGTATGTGCATGAAGACATTGTACCCGGGTTAGAAAGAATAAACAAATGACGATATCGGTTTATCACTACACTCCCCTCACCCATTTGTCCTGTCCACCTTATGTGCCTGGGTGCCATGTTTGTCGTAAAATTCTATCGCTTCCGCGAGTTCGCGGTGATCTTTGGCGTATTCGTGGATATCAGTCTTTTGCTGCCAGGCTTCGCATGCCTGAACGAGTGCTGTGGAGCCGGCCTTTGTGCCGGATGGATGGCTGTGTACACCGCCTCCCATTGTCGTGATGAAGTCTATGTCTTCCATAACAGTGATAAATGGAGCGAGAAGTACAGGATTAAGACCTCCTGAGATAATCGGGCACATTTTCTTAAGCGCGCGCCACTCCTGGTGGAAAAAATTACCAACTGAAGCATCTCCTGAACTATGACCATGCTGTAGCCTCTGCTGATGAGCATCTACCACATTCCGAAATCCACCTGTCTTCTCCAGCTTCTGGTTAAACTCAATCTCTGCCTGCAGGTCATGGTCATTATCAGGAATTAAACCCCAGGTCTGTTCGAAGAAATGACCACTCGCGTGCAGCCGTAAGGCGAGTTTCGCTGCCCGGACATCTTCATCAACTGTTCCGGACATCTTACCAATTCCGGCCGTACCGGTATGTAACCCGGAAGCGCCAGCGAGCCTCGCGAACTTGGTCAACACAGGAACCGTCATACCAAAAGGATTTTCCGGCCTGGTGAACGCTCCATGCCCCGCTCGATGAAAATGAAGGAATACATCAGGATATCTTCTGCGGATAGTCTGCACCACTGTCCACCCTGCGGTGATACCATCAACGAGGAGGGCGTAACTACCTGGTTTCATATGCTCTACAACATACTCTGCACGGGCAACCATGGTATCAAAGTCCGCAGCAGAAACATTAAAGGAATGTACCTTGGTCTTCCCTGTTTCCCGCTCAACCTGATCCATCGCCTGGCGTACCAGATCAACCATGGTGGTGAATGGACAAAAATCCTGATCTGCCTGGGGCTCGTCATTTTTTACAAAATCCCCTCCTCCGCTCCAGAAATCATAACAAAGCTCAGCATACTCACCAGCGGTTAAGCCGATTTTGGGCTTAATAATGGTACCAAGTATCGGACGGTTATAGACATCGAGGTATTCACGCATTTCATCGATGGAATAAGAAGGTCCGTCATAGAGATCAAGCATAGTATTCGGGAACCACACGTCAAGCAGCTTGCACGCCGCGAGATTCCCCATGCCGAGGATATTTCCATTGATAAAGGTAATAATATTCTGCACATTCCCACCACGGTCAAACATTCTCCACGGATATGCGATCCACACCAGCCCGCGTTCCGGGTCGGACTTATAAACAATACCACCCATTGAATCAGAAAACTGAGTTGCAGTACCTACCTCCAGGTTTGAACCATTTGATGACTCCGCGGCAATTTCCGAAGCGGCATCAAGCAGGTCAATCCCACCGTAGGTTTTAACATGGAATACAGTTAGCAGATACTGTCCGTTGAATACTGATTCATTCCCGATCTGAATATATTTTTTTTGCATAGAACATGGTAGGAATTGCTGACGGAAAAGTCAAAAAAGGGAAATACAAACTCATCCCGCAAAATACCTCCACATCACCAGTGCAAGCCAGATAAATGGCACGAGGAGAGCGAAGATTGCGATTATTACGAGGATGCACCACCACGGTCGTCTGGATCGTGGCACATTAGGTGTATTAAAATCTTCTTCAGCAGGTGTGTAATCTCGTGTATCAGTCATATTCCTCGACCGCGTTAGCCTTCTTCACAGCACGCTTGTCATATACAATCCCCGCCGCGATAGCGGTCAACCCGGCAGCAGCCATCGCCCCGGTAATCATGAGCGGCGAGATCGCGGCATCAGGAAGTGGTCCATCTTTCGGTCCATTTGTTGGGGCTGAAGTAGTTGTGGGCTGCGTGGTAGTGGTAGGTATGCTATCCGCATGAGCGGTAGTAGCGACCAGTACCAGAACGAGAGGAAGGGCGATAAATAAAGCGAGGAAATAGACGAAAACCTGTAATTTGCTATGAGCAGTCTCCTTTGACATAGTATCAGTGTAAGTATAATAATTTAAAATAGCAATAGGTAGTCTTGTACAATAAAACAGCCTGCCTCAATTCTTCCCCTACTCTCTAATCCTTATACGGATCTGCCTCTCCTGCACCGGCCATGGCAACGCCAATGGGTCTTAGCCGATGAAGAATTTTGATCGTACCTTCATGACTCTGGAGTACCTCGTCAAGATTTTTATACACTTCGGGTGCTTCGTCCGCAGCGCCACCTTTTATTAGCACTCCCTGATGCTTTAATTCTATGCGTACCCGGTCAAAATTAACTTTTCCTCCAGAAATATGCACTTTTTTTCCTTTCTTCCACCTGCTTTTACCTGCTGCCTGTGTACGGGACATGATTCTACCCGCACCATGGACGGTAGAGTAAAGCGCTTTCTGCGAGAGCTCTGACTCTACCCCTTCAAGAATCACCGAAACGCCTCCCATCGAAGCCCCTACAAACCCCTGCTGCCCAGGAAAAGCAGGCGTACATCCTTTCCGTACCACCCAGTAAGTCTTGCCAAAGTGCTCTTCCTGCCAGGCAAAATTATGGTGGTTATGTACTGAAAATGTTTTCTTCGCGCCGAGAATTTTCAGGACTTCATTGACGACAATATCCCTCCCCGCGTACGCGTATTCACCAGCTATCTCCATCGCGCTGATGTAGTCCTGTCCAAGTTGGGTTCGAACATCCAGCAGCACAGGTGGTGAGTCCATCTCACCATTCCCCTGCCCTCGTTCAAAATCCTTACCTTCTGCGAGTGAGAGGAACCCTGAAGCTGTTTTATGCCCAAATCCCCGCGAACCAAAGTGCACACCTGCCCAGATCCACCCATCATCATCCTCAAAGATATCCACGTAGTGATTTCCGCTCCCTACCGTTCCGAGCTGTTCTTCCGCGAGCTTGAGAAGCTGGCGTTGTGGCGCGAAAGGGGCTTGTTCAATTAAATTAAGCACTGGATGGTGTACGGGTTTTTTATTTTTTCGCCCGACACCAAAATTTATACGCTCCGCAATTTCCTCCATTACCTTCTTGATATCGATGTCTTTGCGTTGCAGGTTCGTCCTGACCGCCTTATTCCCGCAGCCAATATCGTACCCCACCCCACTGGGCGAGACAAAGTGTTCATACGCTATAGCCGCGCCGATAGGCTGCGAGTACCCGGCATGATGATCCGCGCACAAAACCGCGTAATCTGCTTCCTGTGCGCACGTCATCAACTGCGCCAGAGCACGTTCATCTACAGATCCAAATGTTGTCACGAGTGGAGAAGCCATAGAGAAATTATAGCACACCCGATGTCGTAGGGAACACTAATCATTGTTCCTGGTCAATATCAGTGTACGAAACCATCTGCCCCAATTTGACATGGATAGTAATTCTGAATTATCATTGCTGTATGATTTTTAATAATCCTGAATTACTACTTCACTCTCCATGGTGGGAAGAGGGCTTCAGTATTGATGCTGATGTAAAGCTGCGGAGGCTTACAGCCATGAAGTTTGTGTACTGTCATCCTTTACTTGATGAATATCCGTTTTCTCAGGATGCCATCCTTGTACTGCGAGGTCCACGCCAGATTGGGAAAAGTACCCTTATCAAGCAGATTATCAGTAAATTACTTACAAACAGGATCCCGGGAAAGTCCATTTTATACCTGCCTTGCGACCGCATAGTCGATTTCAATAAGTTATATTCTATTATACTCGAATATATTCAAACACGGAGAATTGATGAGTCTGGAAGACTATACCTCTTTATCGATGAAATACCCTACGTGCCGCAGTGGCAACGAGCTATCAAGTCTCTGGCTGATACAGGTCTTCTTGATGGCACAACCGTATTAGTCACTGGGTCTAATGCCATTGATCTTAAGTTTTCTTCAGAGCGCCTCCCTGGGAGGACAGGCAGCTACTACCGCTTTGAAAAGCAGTTTTTACCACTTACCTTTAAAGAATTTTATAAATTGGTTAACCCTCAATGGGACGGATCGTATAAACCTTCGCAAGTGTATCTCTACAAAAAATACTTTCATGACTACCTTATCACTGGAGGCTTTCCAGCAGTCATAAATGAATACTACACGGAATGGTTTATCTCCCCTTCAACCTACGAAACCTATATCAACTGGATTGAAGGAGATATCCATAAACTGGGCAGATCTGTAGAAATAATGTATGGAATTGTGAAATCAATTGATCGCCTGGCAGGGTCTCGTGCCAGCTATACGCAGATTGCAAAAGAAACTGGAGTCGCGTCACAACAGACAGTGCAGGAATATCTGGAAATACTACGTGATTTGTTCATAACGTTTGAGTGTCCGTATCTTTCTCTTGAACAAAAACGAAGCAACTACAAAAAGAACAGAAAATTTTACTTTACCGATCCTTTTATTCATAACGCTCTCATTGTAAAGGAACGGGGTTTTATGGATAACGGACATATGTACGTAGTGAAAAAACTTTTACAGGAAAAGCATATGGATTATCGCTTGGAGGAAACGGTTGGATGCAATATGTATAAAAAGTTTGACAAAATGTACTATGGGGATTTTAGCGGAGGGAAAGAAATTGACTTTGCAGGGATAAAAGCAGGTGAAACAAAGCTCTTTGAAGTAAAAAACTCAAAAGAAATTGACTTAAGTCGCTATAAAAGTATTCCGGCAGAATATGACAACATAACCATCATTTCCCAGGGAATCGAACAAGTGAAAGGCAGGTTTCATATCAAACATGCATTGAAATTTTTTCTCCAAGTAGACAAACACTGCTCACTAAATCAAACACAACAATACCTGCGAAAACACTCATAAATAAGAGAAATACCTCTCCAAACCTCTCTCGTGTAAGCTGATCAACCGTAACTTTGTTTTTATACTGTAAGAGCTATTATACAGTATAAGGGGTGCTGTCATATCACCCCTTATACTTTTTCTTCATCATCGCGTACACGAATGTTGGGAACACCGTCAGTGTGAGAAAAGTTGACGCGGTCATACCAAGCACAATAGACCAGCCTAATCCTGCCCATACAGGGTCACTGACTAATGTTAATGAACCAAGGATAGTAGTCATAGCTGTCAGAACAATCGGCCGGAGTCTTGTTGCAGCGGCGTTAATCAGCGCTTCCTGAAAGTTCTGACCGTCTTTTTGAAGCTGATTCAGATATTCAACCATAATTATCGCGTTATTTACTACAATTCCTGCAAGTGCTATAACACCTATCATCGAAGTCGCATTAAAGTACAGATCAGTAATCTGATATAACAGCGCGTACCCTGGCATAACACCAATCAAACCGAGTGCGACGGTTCCTAAAATTAATAACGCGAGCTTGTATGACCGGAATTGAGCTACCAAAATTGCGTAAATCAAAAAAATACCTACCAGCATTGCCAAACCGAGATCCCGAAACACATCCAGCGTCAGCTCCCATTCCCCATCCCAACTCACACTGTACCTGAATCCAGTGTCAAGATCTTCATATTCAGCTCCATATAGTCCAAAGCCTACTCTCCTGGAGTTTTCTGTCCATGGTAATGAGTAGTTCCACATCTCCTGGAGAATATCTATTGCCGCGTAAGTAACACTACGCTCGCCCATCTCAGCCTGGACAGAATACGCTATATCGTTATTTTCACTGTGGATCACATTATCTCTATAAACATACTCCAGTGTAACAACATCACCAAGTCTCACCTGCTTATCTGCACGTACTTTATACACTTCGCCTTCAATCTGTGTCTTTGTAGTTGGAACGTAATTGATTGTAAGATCCTTAAGTCGTTCAATATCCTGTTCGTACTCTTTTGGGAAAGTAACAAAAACATTCTCACGTTCTTTATCGACTGTCTCACGATATAATGTAGCGACTCTACCATTAAGTGCAATATCAAGGTTATGGATAATATCCGATGTATTGAGCCCCATATTCCCTGCTTTCTCAAGTTCTACGTTAAAAGAGATAGTCTGAACTGGCTCAGCAACTGTGGTATCTATATCCATGACTCCTTCGGTATTTTGAAATATCCCTTCAAAATCCTGTGCAATTAATTTGAGTTTTTCTCTGTTTTCATCTGTTATATTTTCACGATTCTGACCTTTAACAGTAACCATAGCAGTTGATCGAACAGGTGGTCCCGGCGCATCTTCCACGATAGTCAGCTTGGCATCCTTAAACATGTCGATAGATTCCTGTAGCTCTGGACGTAGATCCAGCGCGACCTCTTCTGACTTGTTTGCACGATTTTCGTAGAGATTTATTTTAATTGTAGCCTGATTTTTGCCTGTCCTTCCAGAAACTCCCCGGAACATACCATTAAAATCAGTAATCGGGGATGCTGCTATGAAGGTCTGTACACTTGCTACATCCTCGTGTTCAAGTATTTTGTCCTCAATACGTTTTGACTTTTCCAGAGTATCTCCCAGGGCTGTGTCATCTGAATAGTCAATGTATACATACATCTTTTCTTTATCGTCTTTTGGCAACATTCTGAACTTTACTGCTTGTACAGCAGGAAGAGAAACAGCAAGAAGGACCAGTAGAATACTCCCTGACATGACTGATCTTCGGAGAACTTTCCGGGAGATAATTGCAGTAAGGAAACGTTTGTAGGATTCATAAAACCTGGTACTTCTGGACGGTTCTGAAGCATGAGCCCTTGACTGTTTTTCTTCTACTTTCGACTTCACAAGCCTGGAAATCAGAAATGGATTCAATGAATAAGCTATTACAAGGCTTCCAATAAGCGCGACAGGAACAAAGAATGGTATTGGCCCCATATATGGCCCCATCATTCCTGTAACAAATGCCATGGGGAAAAAAGCCAGCAAGGTGGTTGCGGTAGCGAGAAGCAACCCGGTACCAACTTCCCCGACTGCTTTGGCGACAGCGAGGTGCCTGTCGGCCTTTCGCATAGAAATATGTCGCACCGCGTTTTCAACGATCACGGTTGCATTATCAACAAGCAGACCCAGACTCAGGATTAATGCGAAGAGTGTGATTCTATTAATAGTTTCACCGGAAATGAGAGCAATGCCAAAAACTACAGAAATCGTTAACGGGATAGCCATTGCCGCGGTTAGAGCCGGCCTCCACCCAAGAAATAGAAAGAGTATAATCGCGACAATTCCTATTGCCAGGAATAGACTTATGGTGAGATCCTGAATTTCTTTATTTGCTACCTCTCCATCGTTTCGAACAGTTTGCATCACAATATCCTCAGGCAAATTCAACTCTTCCGCTCTTTGCAATATCGCATTGGATACCACTGCTATGTTAGAACCCTCTTCTTTAGCTAGAGAAATGTACACAACATTATGCTCTCCATAGTCTTTATCTTTATAACGGATATAACGCTTCTGCTCCACAGCGGTATGCTCTACTGTAGCGATATCTTTCAATAGAACAGGCTTACCAGCAACCTTGGTTATGACTACATTGCGAGCTTCTTCTTCATTCTCAAATAGCGCATTGACTTCAACGACACTTCGAGCCTCATCATCGCCTGGCTCTTTTATAAATTCATCGGAAACAAAGTATCTATAACTATTTTGCCCTACTTTACCCACGACAATTCCTGGATCAATCTTGAATTGAGTAAGTTTATCTGGATCGAGCGTTATTTTTAGCTCTTTCTGTATACCCCCATGTATCTGAACGTTCGTTACCTGTGGTACTTTTTTCAATACTTCCGCGTAGTCAACGGCGTATTCACGCATTGTGACAAGAGAATTCTGATCGCTTAGTAACGCGAGTGTCACGATAGGAACGTCATCCGGATCCTGGGCCAGTATAGTAATTCGCTCGACTTTATTTACTACGCCTGGGACATCGTTCCTCAGCTCATCAACTTTTTGACGAAGCTTGATATTTGACTCTTCTTCATCTTCTCCTACATAGTAGTTCACTGTAATTACAGCACTGCCACCTTCTGTGGTAGTACTCATAACATCTTCTACCGTGGGTATATCCAGGATTCCATCCTCAAACACCCGGGTAATCCTGTCATAAAATTCAGCACTCTCCGCACTTGGGGCTTCAAGGAATACCTGGTACGAAGGTGCTGTAATTTTCGGATCATACTGTTTTGGCGTAAGAATGAACGATACAATTCCCCAGATAAAGATTGTAACAATCAGCAATATGCTTAACTGAGAATTTTTTATAAAGAAATGAGCAATTTTTCCTGCCCAGTTCAGTTGTTCTACCGTATTGTTTGGGTGAGATTTCTTATTCATTGATGTGCCTGGTTTATTTAACAAATAACTTTTGGATAATCCATGCCATTGGACAAAATCCAGTTAACGCGGTAACGAGCAATCCAAAGGCTACGAGTATGCACAGCGCGACAAATAACGGGCTCACAAGAAATGCCAGCACGACGCCGGAAAGAACCATGCTACTCGCGATAAATAAAGATATTCTGAACGCTTGATTGAGTGTGTATCTTTCTTCCATACACACGGATCGTACTAGATCATAGCGAATATTACAATAGGGGGTATGGTATATTTCAAAATACTAAACATCCTTGTATAATGTGATATGGACAAGAAACCATTGATCAATAGACTCAACAGACTCCAGGGACAGATAGAAGCTATCAAGAAGAGTGTGGAGCAGGACGAACGTGACTGTATAAAAATTCTTTCACTCACGAAAGCGGTACAGGGAGCGATAAAGAACTTCGCGGAGGAATATATTACCCAGGATATGGAGTACTGTCTGACAAAAGATGAAATGAATCCAAGAGAACTGGAGAAAAAATTGAAAGCAGTCATTGAGTCATCATTTAAATTATAAGACTGAGTCTGGTGCAGGAACAGTTATCGATGATCAGGTTACCTGGTTTAAAGGTTATTCATCTTATGGACAGCAAGAGTAAACACAAACTTTCAATTTGATTTGCATACAGTATTTTTAAATTCGTAGGACGATTACAAACTATTGAAAGATCTTTACCTCCAATGCCGGAAATTTTTCCTTCACATATCCTAACCCTGCTCTTAATACTTCCACAATCACAATCCCCATAATCCTTACAATAACCAGACACAATGCAAATACTGCAGTATTTCTCACTACACCAAACACAACAATACCTGCGAAAACACTCATAAATAAGAGAAATACCTCTCCAAACCTCTCTCTGGTTAGCTGATCAACGGTGACTTTGTTTTTATACTGTAAGAGTACATAGTTTACCAGGAGGTCAAGGAGATATACCCCCACGATTAGTGCAAGCGATATGTAACTAATACTAACCTTACTCCAGAAAGTTTCACCTTGCTCATATACCACAAGTGCAAGAAAACCAAGCAGCGCGGTAGTAATTCCCGCAAAAAGCACAAACTCAGCGACAAAACGTAGTAACTTCGCTACACACACATAGAATAAAATTCGAGTCCTCTGTTTTTTGTACTCCTCAGCAGACATTTTATTTGTAATCTGTTTCAGAAGCTCAGGGTGCAGCATGACTTTAAAAAAATGGAACACCATGCCGATATAGATTTCCGCGATAAAATATGCCAGCATCTCCTCCCCACTCCACGAAAAAGCCAAAATCCCCACTAGCGGCACGCAAGCAAAAAACAAGGAGTTAAACAGGTTTTTGTAGTTGAAGTAGCGATTAAAGGACATGTGAAAGTTATTATACAATATTGGTTGGTGTCAATACATGCAGATAATTTACTACAGCAGCTTTGCGATGCATAATTACATACTATGAGTATATATCGGGAGCAGAATATCTCCATCCATCCACCATCCATCAAGTCATATTGAACCAATCCAATCATCATTATAGTGGATGGGGTATAAACATTTCCAGCAAAAAGACATGCCAGAAGATAACATTCTCCCGGCAGTAATCATACTTCGACGAAGACTCATTACAACAGCTAATGATAATCATAAAGCATAACCTTAAAAAAGGACTTGCAACATTTGCCTTTCTATATCATAATTCCCGTAGTTGAATGTGACAGTGTGTAAATTTGACAATTCGCGAATGCACGTGCAGCGGTCTTTTATCAGCAATTTACATAATGACACATTAGCACAGTGACACATTCAATATGGCTCCATAGTACAGCGGTTAGTACGCTGGGTTTTCATCCCAGTAACCGGGGTTCGAATCCCCGTGGAGTCATTTTATGATATGTATTTCATGAAATAAACGACATATAATCTTCTAATTTCTTCTCGTAGGTATAGTCCACTATTCCAGATTGTACTGCTATGTATAGGTTGCTTTAATTTAAATGGGTTTTATCCAATTGACAGCGCTGTGCTAAAGAAAGTTAGAGGTATTTTTGTGAATCCAATGCGTGAAATATTTGCAAATTTGCCTTTTTACATTACTTTCTCAGAATGGATTAAAAAGAGTGATAAATACGATCGTGAAGAATCTTTTGCTAGAGCTTTTAAATTATTAGGAATTGATCAAGATAGATTGAGAGCAATCGAATTATTTAGAACTTTTAATAACTTTGATAGGAAATTATTAAGCTTAAATTTAAAAGAGTTTAGCTCACTGCCTTCCAGTTATAAATCCGAGGGTAGTGAATACGCTAAATTATTCTTAAATTCTATACCACAAATCTTTAAGGACTATGAAGGCTTACTCAAGCTGATTACAAAAGTTAAAAAAGGAGAAGCTATAACGAATGAGTTCTTTAGCAAGTTTGATTGGTTTCCTACTAAAATCGATATTCCAAGATATTTTAACGAGATAGTTGGGATTATAGAAAAAAGAATAGATTTAATTAGTTCATCTAAAAATAATATCATTTTCGTTGAAGCCAGTAAATTTAACGATGTGATGAGTGAAAAGTATAAAGGTAAACAAAGGTTAAATATATCTCAAGAGGATGAGAACGTGATATTAGATTTAATCTCTTCGTTGATAAAAGAAGAGCAAAGATTGTTTGTGGAATATTTGAATACACAATCAGTATCTTTAGACGAGAAGTTTAAGAACATCTTCCGACGAAGGGTTATTAATAGATTCTCAATAAATTAATATGAACGACAAAGAATTACTCAAAAAACTAATCTCAATCCAAAGTTATGTAGATTCATCTAGAAATGAAAAGGAGATCGCAGATTTTTTAGTGAAATATCTTAAAGAGAATTTACCGTGGCTAGAAGTAGAGACTCAACAAGTTGAAGGGGATCGATACAACATCATTGCTAAGAATTCTGATAATCCAGACTACGTATTCATCTCTCACATGGACACAGTTCTGCCTAGTTCTAAAGATCAACTATATCCTTTTGAAAAAGACGGCAGAATTTACGGACTCGGATCTACATATAAAACAAACTTGTCTAATGGAGGCTTTTTTGAGGCTGCGATTGTTGCAAACGCATGGAATTGTCTAGCGATTTCTTATGGACCAGTTGGCACAGCTCACACTCCTGATGAGTATATTGAGATTCAAAGCTTTTTGAATTGTAAATCTAAATTTAAAGAACTACTGAAATCATAAAATGGATATAATAAAAACACGAAAAATTCTAAAGCTGAGTAAAGATGACTACGCTGATGAAGAGGTTCAAGAAATAATTGATCAAACCGAAATGCTTGCAAGATTTTTTATTGATATGCATATGAAAGATCAACTAAATGTTGAAGGAATTGAGGGGCTAGATCAAAATGTATTGAATCAATCGAAAATAATAAGATTATTTACGAATCTTAAAACTAGCAAGTCAAAGTGTAGCAGTAAAAATGGCTAAGTTATATAAGTTCTAAATTCGTGTTTAGTGATGAAAACCATTGTACAATAAGACGAATTGCTTCTATGAGGCCAAAGAAGAAAGAGTTCGACGCTGAGACCCGTAGGGTCAAAAATACGCAGAGCGATGCGTGAATAGTAATGCGTAAAACCCTTCATAATATTTAACCAATAATAATATCCCGCTTTTTAAGATAAATATATTTGACAATGTAAAGCTGTTACGATATGATATTGCGACTGAGTCGTAATAAATGATTATGAAAAATTTAAGACATTCTAAAAAACGAGATTTAATATTAGAAGTATTTCAGAATGGCGACTTATTAGATGCAAATGAAGTTTGTGCAAAAGTTCCTCAAGTAGACAGAGCTACAATTTACCGAAACCTAACTTTATTTGTTGAACAGGGAGTTTTAAGGGAGGTAAATATTAAAAAGGGGATCACGCATTACGAATTAAACCATGAAGGAGACATTCATCAACATTTTGTTTGTGATGATTGCGATAAGGTGATTCCTGTAGATGTTGATCCAAATCTAATTAAATCACTTGTTCCAGAAGGAGTTGAGCTTAAAGATTTTGAGTTAAATCTGAAGGGTAAGTGTGGCGAGTGCAAGTAATATTTTTATTTTAAATGAAACAATTATGAGAATCGCATTTATGGGTAAAGGCGGAAGTGGGAAGACAACTCTAACTACTGCCTTTGCAAAATTTTTATTAAAACAAAAAAAAGATACACCAGTATTTTTATTTGACGTAGATTTGAATTCACATATAGCAAACGAATTGGAAATTGATTTCCCTATTGAAAATTTTTTTGGAGGGAAATTTAAAGAAGTTTCAGACTTTATTGAACCACAACTTTTAGAAAGATTATCTTTAAAGGAAATTCCAGAATTTGGAACAATTCTACCAAACCAAGATACTAAATTCATAAAATTAGATGATGTTGAAAATAAGTTTGTTAATAGATATGGAGTTAAGAAAGATAACTTAACACTTTTTGCAGCAGGAAATCACTTAACAAAAGATCATGCAGGGCATTCTTGTTACCACGATATGCTTAATACTTATGAATTAATCATGCATAGAATTGCTGATAATAAAAATAATTATGTGATTGCAGATACTACAGCAGGAATAGACAATGTAGGGACTTCTTTATATATGGCATATGATCTTGTTGTATTTATTGTTGAACCGACAGATAGAAGTATTGCAGTTTATAAAGATTATATAAATGTAGCTGAGGTAGATAAATCAAAAGTATTTGTTGTTGGAAATAAAATTGAGAATGAAGCTGATGAGAAGTTTATCAAAAAAATTATTGAAGAAGACAGAATTCTTGCCTTATTTAAAGCCAATAAAGAAATTTATAGAGATGCAGACCAGACTTCCTACGACCATTTTATAGAAGAACATAAAGACCAATTACAAACTATTCTTAATAAACTTGATAGCACTGATAAAGATTGGGATTCGTACTTTCAAGAACTTTTCAGATTATTCAAAAAAGAGACCACCGGATGGTGGAGTGATTTTTATGGAGTTGATCTTGAAGACAAGTTTAAAGAAGATTATTCATTTATAAATAATAATTTTAATAATTAATATTATGAAAATTGCATTTTTAGGGAAAGGTGGGAGTGGTAAAACAACATTATCTGCTGCATTTGCTACATATATGCATGAACAGGAAAAGAATGTGCTTTTAGTAGATGCAGATGTAAATGTTCATGTAAATAGAATTATCGGAATTGAAGAATCGGATCTTCAACCTATTTCAAGAAATATGAATGGAATTGTCAGTTATGTTAAGGGAGAGAGAGTTGATTTGGGAAATGCTCCATTCATTAGTGCTACTCCTCCATCAAAAGGATCAAGGTTTATAACTTTAGAAAAAGAAGATGAATTACTAAAAGGAAGTACAGTAAGTAATAAGGAAGGTTTAAGATTAATGACTATCGGAACTTATGAAGGCGAAGATATAGGGTTTACCTGTTATCATGGAAAAACAGATGCATTCATAATTTTCTTAAATCACTTGTTAGATACAACTAGTGACTATTTAGTTGTAGATTCTGTCACAGGTACAGATAATCTAGGAAATCCACTAATCTACTCGTATGATCTAAATGTAATTGTAGTCGAACCTACAAAAAAATCTATTCAAGTCTACAAAGATTTCATTCAAGGCATTGAAAGATTCGATTATCCAATAAACATTGTCGTTATTGGAAATAAAGTTGAAACCAAAGAAGATGAAGAATTTATAAAACAACATATTAAGGGGGAACACTTGTTAGGATTTGTAAGTAAATCTGATGAGATGAAATCTTTTGACCAGGGCAGTAAAGATGATTTTAAGAAATTTGTAAGTGCAAACTCCGAAATCTTTAACAAAATATTAAAAGAATTAGATTCAAAGCAAAGAGATTGGGATTTATATTTAAAAAATATCAGAGCAAATTTTTCCCAAATGGCTCAGGAATATTACAACAGTTACTATCATGTTGATTTAGAATCCAGAGTTGATAATACTTTTTCATTTAAAGACGTTGTTTAATATGTATCAATCTATTAAGCCATACATTCATCCTAGATTAAAAGGGGTTGTCGAAGCTAAAAATAAGTTATTTGAAGTTTCTAAATTCCATAATGGAGCAATTCATATCCTCATGCCCGAAATAATGGATGAAAATATAAGTGAATTAAAAAAAGTTTTTGAAGAATTAGGAATAGATTATGATATTAGATTTGCACACAAAACTAATAAATCATCTGCTCTTGCAAGGCAAGCAAAGTTAAACAAAATTAATATTGATGTTGCTTCATACAATGAATTAGTCTCAGCTTTATCGAATGGATTTACAGGGAAAGAGATCAGTTGTTCAGGACCAAAAGGTAAAAAATTCTTATTATTAGCTCTGCAACATAACTGTTTAATAAGCATTGATTCAGTAAATGAACTTGAAACTATTATTGATTTATCTAAAAAATACAATATTTCAAGTATTGATATCGTTGTGCGAATCAATGATCTAGCAGGTAACGATAGAACTTTATTAAAAAAGAATACAAAGTTTGGTATATCACAAAATAAATTGGAAGAGATTAAAAATCTTATTAAAAAAAATGAGTTTATAAATTTAAAAGGAATACATTTTCATTTCGATGAGTTTCAATCTGAAATTAAAGCAGGTGCAATTGAGAATATTTTAGATATTTTTCAACAACTTTATTCGGAAGGTTTTACACCAACAATTATTGATATAGGTGGGGGATTTAGAGTAAAAGAACTTGAAGATAGAGGTGATTGGGAAAAGTATATAGATTTTTTAAGTGATGCAAAAAGAAATAATACTCTAAGTGATACCTGGGGAAATAGAGCCTACGGAATTCATACAAATGAAAGAGGAGGAATTGAAGGTCGAGAAATAGTTACTAAAAGATACAGAGAACTTAATAATAGTGAATTTTTAAAATCAATTCTAACCAAAGAGTTTGAAGAGAACCAGCCAATTTATAAAAAGATAAATGAAAGTTTATTCAAAGTAATGATTGAACCTGGATATTCTCTTTCAATTAATACAGGATTTACTATTTTAAAAGTTGAATCATATAAGACTTTAAACAATGGCGATGAAGCAATTACTGTTAATGCAAATATACTAAATCTATCTAGCAGAATGTGGGAATACTATTTAGATCCAATTTTAGTTGCAAAAGAAGAAAAGAATGGTGGTGATTTTTATGGGTACATACTTGGAAATCTATGTAGAGATGATGATGTGTTAATTCAAAGGAAAGTTCATTTTAGCCAAAGACCAAAGGTTGGAGATTTGATTCTATTAATGAATACTTCATCTTATATTTCTGATTTTGAAGATGGCAATCCTATTCAACAGGAAGTAGGAAAGAAATTTATTGCAAAAAATATTAATAATTCAATTGAAATATTTGATGAGAATTCATCAGAACTTATTTAACTTATAAAGATTTTATGATTTACAAACACATATCACAGCTTATTGGGAACACTCCAATATTAGAAGTACCAAAAGAAGTTACAGATTTAAAAAATATAAATTTGTATGCAAAACTTGAATATATGAATCCATTTGGTTCATTAAAAGATAGAATTGCTAAAAATATGCTTGAACCTATAAAAAGTGAAATGAAAGATTCAAATAAAACAGTTTTAGAAGCTTCAAGTGGAAATACAGGTAAAGCATTAGCAATCTTATCTTCTGTAGATGGAATAAAGTTTAAAGCTGTCTCAAATAGAATGAAAATTCCAGAGATGAGAATGATTATGCAACTTAGTGGTGCAGAGATTGAAGAATTACCTGGTATTTCGGATTGTCCGGATTTAAACGACCCAAATAGCTATACAACTGCTGCAAGCAATATGGCCAAAAATGAACCCGATAAATATCGCTACACTGACCAGTATTTTAATGAAAGAAACTGGCAAGCACATTTAGAAAGCGGAAAAGAAATAACTGAAGAACTAAGTAAAGTAGATTTCTTATTTACAATGCTTGGGACTACAGGTTCATCTGTAGGAATCGGAAGAGCTTTAAAAGAAGTAAATCCTGAACTAAATGTTTATGGTGTTGTTGCATCAGCAGGTCAACATATTCCAGGTGCAAGGAATTCAAATGAATTGTGGGAGGTTGGATTTTATAATCCAGAGTTCTATAAAGACATTCTTTCTGAAACTACTGATGGTGCAATTAGTGGAGCTGTTAGTCTTATTCAAAAAGTAGGAATTTTATCCGGACCAACTGCTGGAGCAACATTTAATGCGGCATTAAAAAAACTAAAAGAATTAGATAAAGAGTTAGAAGGTAAGAATGAAACATATCACGCAGTATTCATTGTATGTGATAGAGTTGAGCCATATCTAAATTTCTTTAAATCTCATAAACCTGAACTATTTAGTAAATCTACTTCATCAAAACCAAAAGTTAGTGATGTAGTGGTAACCGATACAGAGAAAATTAAAATCTCAATAGATGACCTTAAAAATCGTCAGAATGAATTCATGGTTATAGATATAAGAGGAAACTTCCCGTACTCTATTGGACATATTGAATCATCAATTAATATTGTAGATGAATCATTGGCCAATATGATTGAAGAAGGAAAAGTATTCCCAATGGATAAAAAAATTGTTGTAGTTTGTAGGATTGGAGACATTTCAGGAAGGTATGCTCAATTTCTAAGAAATCAAGGATATGAAGCCTATTCATTAGATGGTGGAATACAAAATTGGAAAGATAAAAATTTAGAGTTAGGAAAAACTATTTAACTATGTCCTATAGTAAATTCTGTGAAATAAACGACTATATTTTTGAAGCTCCTAATGAAGCTCGTAAAGTTAAATTTCAAAAACTTTTCAGCAAAGTTAAGGGTGAGAATGTTTTAGATTTAGGATGCGGATATGCAGGAATTTATTGGGCATTATCATATTTCGAAAGAGTAAATCACATTTATTTCTATGATTATTATCAAGAAAATATTGATAGATTGAACTCTATTATTGATCAACTAACTCCTGAATATATAGAAGAAAGTTTTTCTGAAACTATTGAATATCTAAAAGATATTAATTTGATTTATAGAACAAAATCCTATTCGCAAATCGCAGAAGAGTTACTTTCAAAAATAAAAGTGGTAAAACAACAAAGTTTTTTTAATGAACTTCCAACTTTTAATTTTGATATTGTTGTCTCAAGTGAGGCAATTGAATGTGTTGATAATGAAACTGAGTTCAAAAGTGTATTAAAGAATATTTTTTCTTCACTAAAATATAAAGGGAAATTAATTGGAAATATTCTTAATTACAGCAAAACAACTGACTTAACAAAAGAACTCATTTCATCAAAGATGGAAGGTAAATTAAATCCTAATGAGAATGAGCTAGAAGTATTACTTAAAAAAGCAAATTTCAATAATGTTGATATTGAAGTTGTTGAGTTTCCAGAATTAAATAATCGATCTAAGTATATTTATTATTCTGCGGTAAAGTGATAATCTCCAAAATCCTATTTCCCACACTAAACAACTCAGAATTAACATACTTAGACTCAGCCTCTACTACTCAAAAACCAAAAGTGGTATTAGATGCAATTCAATCACATCTTTCGGAACTAAACGTGAATCCTGGACGTGGAAGTTACGATCCTACATCAAAACTTGAGAAGGAGATAGAATCAATACGAAACCAAACTGCAAACTTTATCAATGCAGAAAATAAAGAAATCGTATTTACATCAGGTGCAACAGAAGGACTAAACACAGTTGCATATTCATGGGGTTTGCATAATTTAGAAGATGGAGATGAGATTTTATTATGTGAAGAAGATCACGAATCTACAGTTAAACCATGGTTTCAAATTAAAAAACTTTTTGAAAAGCAAGGAATAAATATTTTTATAAAATATTACAAACATCACCAATATCTTGGCAATGCAGATCTTGAAAGCATAAAAAATGAACTCACAGATAAAACAAGGCTGATTGTTGTTACTCATATTCACAATGTCCACGGGACTGTTTCTGATATGAAGGTAATTAGAAAATTAGCAGGTGATCAAGTTTTAATTCTTTTGGATGCTTGCCAAAGTATTTCTCACATCCAAATTGATGTTAAGGAACTAGATATAGATTTTCTAGTTTTCTCTGGACATAAAATGTTTGCACTCGATAATATCGGAGTTTTATTTGCAAACCAAAATATTAATATGTATTTACAACCATTTATTGTCGGTGGGAAAAATATAATTGACAAACATGATCTTGAAGAAAAGGGTGTTGAGATTTATAAGATACTTGAAGCAGGATCACAAAATGTTACAGGTTTAAAATCGCTTGAAGCAGCAATCAACTTTATTCAAGGAATAGGATATGATGAGATACATAAATATATTAATGAGCTAACAAAATATCTTTACGAACAGCTCTCTCAGTTAGGAATCATAGAATTTCTTGCGGGCTATGCATTCGACCAATCTAGGATTGGATATGGATTAATTTCATTTCGAGTACACGGAGTCAGTTCAACAGATATTGGCGAGCTACTTAATCAACACCAAATTTATGTACGAACTGGGAACCATTGCACATCAAATGGAAAACATACAAGTGATTCTATAAGAGTATCAATGCATATTTACAACAGCAAAGATGATATAGATAAATTGATATCTGTGCTTAAAACGATTCACTAACAAATATCAACAACAAAGTTATCTTAGCTATATGTTAAAAGCAAATTGTGAATTTTTGAGTGAAAAGCTCATCTCCGAGAACAGTTGTAGGAAGGACTTTATAGCATTCAAGATCGAGTTCGACATTTCGCTACGCGGGGTCATTTTATGTAATACATATCACGAAATAGATATCATAACGCTTTTTAACTTCGAATTTTTATAATTTCCAATCTTGTTGCTATACATACTAAGTCAGTAGTTAAGTATGCTCAAGTTTATTCAATCTAAAAATATAAATTTGCATACAAGTGGAATTTTTGCGAGCTGCTGAAAATTGAATAAATGTATATTTTTACATCTTTCGCACTAATCCCTATAGGATCATGTTAGATTCTGTTCCAAATAAATCTTCATATTTTGAGTGATAGTAGGTTTAATAACATCCCATTTCTGCTGGTACATAGAGATTTCTTCATTAAGTCTTCTCCTGCTTCTTTTGATCCAGGTAATAATACTTAAGGTAATATGATTCCTTTGAGATCGTCCCGAGTGAGACTGACATTTCTCTAAACCACAGCATTGTTTTAACTCTCTGTGGTATACCTCGATCTCCCATCTGCCTTTGAAGACTTTTTTGATTTCTTCTCTTGTTGGGTTTTCTTGATTAGTACCTACATAATCCGTGCGTCCGTCTCTGGATACAAACCGGAATACTGTTATAAATCCATAACCCTTTAAATGAACTTTTACTCCTTGTTCTGGTATATCAAGTGTTCTTAATTCCTGCTTTCTGTTTACATGTCTATTGCTTTTTAACCCCATTACCCAAACCCATCCAAGTTGCCTTATGCACTTTAGGTTATCAAGGCTTGAGTACCATGAGTCTGCTACTACATACTCTGGTGTTAATCCTCGTTTGTGAGTATTGATAAGCATCTCTCTAAAGTGATCATTTTTGGTTTTTCCATCTTCTGGTGGATTGTAAATTCTGTAATCAAATGGAACTTTATCGTCTTCCATCAATGCCACAAAGTTAAGTATACCTATTCCAGGTATTGTCTCATGAACGTTTCCAGAACACTGCCAGTTTACAAGCTCTATTGCTTTGCTTCTGGATTTATCTGCTACGGTATCATCTGCCATGAGAATGAAGGGTTTATTAATATATTTTGATGCCTCTTCCCATATGTCTGAAGGACTGTATTTATGATCTTTAAGCCAGCGGGAGATGGAATCGTGTGATACGTTAACAGGAGATACTTCTGACATAGATAGAGAGCTGTATCTATCAGCTGTGCTCATCAAAAATGAGCAATATAATTCTTTGCTACATTTACTTTGTGACATGGTAGTTTATTTTTATCTATACCATTATAAAACTTTTTCTTATAGAGGGTAG
>JBMCLJ010000002.1:0-43256 GCA_048615375.1 Candidatus Dojkabacteria bacterium
TCCTGGAAGTGACTGGATATGTTGCTGCCAGAAGTCCGTGAAGGGAGAGATGGGTTGAACGGGAGTAGCCAGGCTACTCTCGGGGTACTCGTCGGAGTTTAAATATCTCAGTTCATTAGATCCAAAACGTAGTAAACTAAAAAAATTTTGAGAAGGTTGACTAACTGTATATAGCTTTCTGTTAATTTTCATGCGGTGTTATTAGCCTTGTCCTGCTCTGAGTTCTGCGTTCTTCTGTATAGCCTGAGCAACTAATGTGCCAGCGTGCTCCATGGCGTTATGTCGATCAGTTCCATCAGGGATTCCAAGTGCTTGATCCTGGAATATCCATGGATCTAGCGCAGATATCATTTTGTCTGTATAGCGAACAACATGATCTTCAGGGTGATAAGTCACTATGAATTGTTCAGGAAGAGCTAGTGGTTGAGACAGTGATTGTAGCCTTGCTGCATGTCCCCGTGGAGGATAGTCAAATAAGTAGTCACGGAAAAAACCTCGTTGGACTGCTTGTGTATAGAAGCGCCTCAGAAGTAGGTGTCCTATGCCATCACCAGCAATTAATCCATTGATGCCTACTAATTGTTCAGGGGTGAAAGGTGTGTGGGCTGCAATGATTGTCCTTGGTTGCCCTTGCAAACCATTCCTGGCTAAGTGACTGCTACTTGTGACTCTTCCTCCGAAGGAGTGTCCTAAGAAGAAACTATTTTGAACCCTTGATCCATCTGAGTGTGTATCCTCAAGATGACGCATGAATAACTCTGCTGCAATTGCCATCCCATCATGGTCAAATGTTTCAGTTGGATACGCAAGACTCATAACATTTGCATTAGATTTGCGTAAGCTCTCTACGCCTTTTCGCCTAAAAAGGAGATGAGAAGGATTAAAGGTGTCATGTCCTCCTGCATATACCCCAGTACTTTGAGGAGACGTGTGTGGTGCTTCAACAAATCCTACAAACAGATTCCTCGCTAATTGTGGATAAGCTGCCCGCGTTTTTTCTGAATCATCTGCTACCCATAAACTAGTACCATCAATGGTACGTTGAGTTTTAGCATTTGCTCCCAGTAAATTTTCTGCGCTAAGCTCAAACGCTTCTGGGACAGCTACAACTAGTTGGTCAAATTTTGGTTGATTCATAATTTTTGAGTAGTAACTTAATACATTATAAGCTAAGAGCCAGGTTCCAGCTTCTACACCAGTCTGAAGAGTTAAGTTCAAAAACTCTCTCCTCGTTAACCTGGTTTGCAGGTTGATGGATTCGTCACCATTAATCGGCAATCTTATAACTATATTATATCACACTCTCCGGTGCTTCGCTATCATTTTTTGATCGTTTTCTGCTAAAATCAAAGGATAACTCTCAAAAAATATTAATTATTACATATTATTCATAGTCAAACGTAATTCATAATTTATAACATTCATGGAAGAATTCATTAAAGTTAAAGGTGCGCGCGTCCATAACTTAAAAAATGTTGATGTTAACATCCCAAAAAACAAACTCGTTGTCATCACCGGTCTCTCCGGTTCGGGTAAGTCTTCACTGGCGTTCGATACAATATACGCAGAAGGACAGCGAAGATATGTAGAAAGTCTCTCCGCATACGCCAG
The DNA here is from genome assembly GCA_048615375.1 of Candidatus Dojkabacteria bacterium. Classification (GTDB taxonomy): domain Bacteria; phylum Patescibacteriota; class Dojkabacteria; order JAOAGR01; family JAOAGR01; genus JBMCLJ01. The sequence goes on from JBMCLJ010000002.1 coordinate 1,612, forward strand.
GCAATTCCTTGGTGTTATGGAAAAACCTGATGTCGACTCCATAGAAGGTCTATCACCCGCGATCTCAATTGATCAGAAATCCGCTTCAAGTAACCCGCGATCTACTGTCGGTACCATAACCGAGATTTACGATTATATGAGGTTACTGTTTGCCAGGACGGGAGATCCATACTGCTATATCTGTGGAAGACCAATTGAGTCACAGACTGTCCAGGAAATAGTAGATCGAGTTCTACAATTACCCAAACAATATAAACAAAACAACATTCGAGTACTGATACTTTCACCTGTTGTCAAAAACCGAAAAGGAGAATACGAAGATCTGTTTAGTAACCTCTCAAATAAGGGCTTCGCGCGAGTCCGTGTTGATGGAGAAATACGAAACCTTGAAGAAGAAATCAAACTCGAAAAACAAAAAAAACACTCAATAGAAATCGTGGTTGACAGACTTGCAATTACTGATTTTGACGCCATGATAGAAAGTGAAAAAGAACAGGATAACCCTTCACGGGTTACAGAAATTGAGGAGGAGTTCAAAACATTCCGCCAGAGATTGACTGACTCGGTTGAAACAGCACTCAGGTTCGCCGAAGGTGAGATGATAGTGACACTCTACGATGAAAAAAAAGATATTCTCTTCTCAGAAAACCTTGTTTGTAAATATGATGGCATTTCCTTTCCTAAAATCGAACCGCACACATTTTCTTTCAACTCTCCCCACGGCGCGTGTCCTGAATGTCATGGACTTGGCTCTATAAAAAAAGTAGATCCAAAGCTTGTCTATAACCCAAATCTTACCGTGATGGAAGGTGCTATCTTCCCCTGGTCGCGTTCTGTCGATCCCGAAAGCTGGTATATGAAGCGCATGCAAGCACTCGCTGAGGCGAGAGGATTTTCATTGAAGACCTCTCTCAAAGATCTGAAACCTGAAGACTTAAACGCGATTCTGTATGGATCTGACGATAAAATTAAAGTATCACTCGAAGGAGGAAGTTTTTCCGGAACGTATGATTCAACCTTTGAAGGAGTGATACCAAATCTTGAACGTAGATATCAGGATACTGACTCAGAACATGTTCGTACCGATATCGAAAAATACATGATTATAGAACCCTGCCCCGAATGTCAGGGGACGCGCCTTCGAAAGGAGGCAACTTCTGTGAGAGTTGGTGGGAAAAATATAGTTCAGGCTTCAGAAATGACAATTGACGCTTGTAAGCATTGGGTTGACCAGATTGCTTCAGGACAGGAGAGTGATGCATTTAAAGGTGATGAGTCAGTATATTTTGATGAAAAAAAACAGGCTTACATCCGACCGTACAAAGTAGATGATGACGAATACTACGAATATATGTCATTAACTTCTCATAAACAGCAAATTGCAAAGCTGGTTGTGAAAGAAATCTCTAATCGACTGAGTTTTTTAATCTCTGTTGGCTTAAGCTATCTCACGTTAAACCGCACTGCACGTACGCTTTCCGGGGGAGAAGCTCAACGTATACGCTTAGCATCGCAAATTGGTTCCGGTCTCTCCGGCGTTCTCTATGTACTTGACGAACCATCGATAGGTTTACATCAGCGGGACAATTCCAGATTGATAGGTACATTGAAGAACTTACGGGAACTTGGAAATACAGTGCTGGTTGTCGAACATGATGAAGAGACCATGATGGAAGCGGACTGGCTGATTGATATGGGAGAAGGAGCAGGAATTCACGGCGGTAATGTGATTTCTGACGGTGTTCCTGGTGATTTTGTACAGAGCCCGTTTTCTGTGACTGCACCCTATTTACGAAAAGAGAAGATCGTTGGGGAAGAATTTTTACCAAAGAAAAAGAAAAAAAGAGTACAGAATGGGAAAACCATTGCAGTTAAAGGAGCTTTCCAGAATAATCTCCAGGGCATAGATGTAACGTTCCCACTAGGTAAATTTGTCTGTGTGACAGGTGTAAGTGGTTCTGGCAAGTCAACATTGATTAACGATATTTTATATAAACACCTGCATAATCACTTTTTCCATACGAATAAAAAAGTAGGAAACTTTAAAAGCATCGATGGAGTAGAGCATATTGACAAAGTAATTAATATTGACCAGTCTCCGATTGGCAGGACACCCCGGTCAAACCCGGCAACATATACTGGTTTTTTTACAGATATACGTGAAGTATTTGCGAATACCAGTGAAGCAAAGCTACGGGGATACGGTCCTGGTCGCTTTTCCTTTAATGTCAAAGGAGGTCGGTGTGAAACCTGTAAAGGCGATGGACTATTGAAAATTGAAATGCAATTCCTGCCGGACGTATACGTTCCCTGCGAGACTTGTCATGGAAAACGATATAATCGAGAGACTTTAGAGATCACCTACAAAGGAAAAAGTATCTACGAAGTACTGGAAATGTCAGTAGACCAGGGAGTAGAGTTCTTTACCAATATCCCTCGCATAGCCCGTTACCTTTCGCTCCTCCAGGAAGTAGGGCTTGGCTATATTAAGCTTGGACAGCCCTCGACAACATTGTCCGGTGGAGAGTCGCAACGTATCAAACTGGCTACAGAATTAGCCAAACGTTCTACTGGAAGGACGCTGTATATACTTGATGAGCCGACTACCGGACTTCATTTCGCGGACGTGGATAAACTACTGAATGTGCTCCATAAGCTTGTTGAAAAAGGAAACACCATGATAATTATTGAGCATAATCTGGATGTGATCAAAACAGCAGACTGGATTATTGATCTTGGGCCTGAAGGGGGAACAGGTGGAGGGGAGCTTGTTGGAGTAGGGGCGGTAGAAGATATTATCCAAAATAAGAAAAGCTGGACTGGGAAGTACCTGAAAAAAATTCTGTAAAAGTTACTATATACTGAAAAGAGAAATACAATGAAAGCTGTAGTTATTGGAGCTGGTTTGGGCGGGCTTGCAGCAGCAATCCGACTTGCACATGCCGGTTATGAAGTTGAAGTATTCGAGCAGTCAGATTCCGCTGGAGGCAAAGCAGGTGAGCTCCGTGCTGAGGGTTTTCGCTTTGATAGAGGACCAACAATTGTGACGATGCCGTTCATTATCAAGGAATTGTTCGACGATATTAATAAAAATATTTCAGATTACCTTCAATTCACACAGCTGAGCACAAGTACAAAATATTTCTATCCTGATGATACCATGATTAACGCGTACCAGCATAATGTATCGTTTGCACAGGAGATCGCGCGTACTACTGAAGATTCTGTCGAATCAGTATACCAGTTCTTCGACTATGCTCGAAAGATTTATGAACTCAGTGAACCGATCTTCATGCGACGAAGTCTGGGGCAGCCGGAAACATTTATGTCAAAAGAAGCAGTTAAATCTTTATTTCGGCTCAGAGATCTGGATACAAAGAGGACAATGCATGAAGCAATTTCTTCTTTTTTTAACGATCCAAAAACCATTCAGCTTTTTGACCGGTATGCGACCTACAATGGCTCAAATCCATACCTGGCCCCCGCGACATTAAACATTATATCTCATGTAGAAAATCGTTTAGGAACATATGTCCTGAAAGGAGGGATGCATGTATTGGTTCGTGCTTTGGAGCAAGTCGCACTGGAAAAAGGTGTTACGGTACACTACAACACGCCAGTACAAAGTATTTTGATTGATTCACGTAACGTGGTGACTGGTATCGAAATACCTGCCGGTACAATCAAGGCTGGAATAGTTGTTTCTAATGTTGACGTGAATGTTACGTATCAAAAGCTTCTCGAAGATACTTCCTCTCAACCGGCAAAAAAATACGCCAGGCTTGAACCGTCAACTTCTGCATTAGTTTTCTTCTGGGGAGTAAAAAAAGATGAAGAAGTAGCGAGGGCAAGCAAGAATATGGAAATTCACAATATCCTCTTTTCCCAAAATTACCGTAAGGAATTTCAGCAATTATTTATTGAGAAAATTTACCCTGATGATCTGACAGTGTACCTCTACATCTCGTCAAAATTCGTGCCCGGTGATGCACCTGATGGCTTTGAGAACTGGTATGTCATGGTAAACGCTCCGTATGTAAACAGTAAGTACGCTAATGAGTACCAGGATGAAGAAGAACTTCTCGCATCACTAAAGACTGGAATTCTTCACAAAATTCATACAGTACTTGGAATTGATCTCACTTCCAAAATTGTTTTCGAGGAACGCCTTAGCCCTCAGATGATTGCATCAAAAACTGGAAGTTTTTTAGGCTCATTGTATGGAATTTCTTCAAACTCCAGGTTCTCAGCATTTCTACGCCAGCACAATCGATCAAAAAAATATAATGGTTTGTATTTTTGTGGAGGTAGTGCTCATCCTGGCGGGGGAATCCCGCTTGTTCTCCTTTCTGGGAAAATTGTCGCTGACCTGGTAATGAAGTATCATGGTTGACATGTTACTTCTTGCTTTTACGACGGTGATCGCCCTGATAACACTAGTGGTTGCGCTGGATAATTTTTTTCACGCCCCACGGTTGGAGAATACTGGAAAACGTAAGATTCCCGTTGCAAGTGCATATCCATTTGTCTCAGTACTCATACCTGCTCGAAATGAAGAAAAAAATATTGCTGCCTGCATTGATGCTGCCAGTGTCCAAACATACCCCCATATGGAAATTGTAGTGCTTGATGACGACTCATCCGATACAACACTGGAAATAGTACACAAATACAGTAAAACAGCAAAACCAGGATCTGTTTGTGGGTTCCGGCTGATACGTGGTAAGCGGCTTCCGCCGGGGTGGACTGGAAAAAACTGGGCATGCTTTCAATTGGCGCAGGAGGCATGTGGCGATGTGATACTGTTCATTGACGCGGATGTTGTTCTTGCTCCACACGCAGTGCAAACAGCAGTTTCAGGAATGCAGGCATATAAAGCTGACATTTTATCTTGTTTTCCAGTTCAGATTACATGTTCCTTCGGTGAGATGCTCATAGTCCCTATGATGCAATGGATTTTATTAGCTTTCCTTCCATTAAAGCTGGTCTTCGAGTCAAAGAACCCTGCATTTTCAGCAGCGAACGGTCAATTTCTTATGTTTTCAAAGCATGTTTACCAGAAAATTGGAACTCACGCGGCGTTTAAAGACAATGTTGCTGAAGATATTGAAATGGTTCGTTCAGCAAAAAAAGCGGGTTTTTTACCGGTTACTGCCGTTTCGGGTAAAAATACAGTTGTGTGCAGAATGTACAGAAATTTCCTTGAAGCATACCAGGGCTTCGCAAAAAACTTTTACCCCGCTACAAATGTCCACCTACTTGTTTTTATGGTTCTAATGGTATTCGTTACTGTCGTATACTTTTTACCGTTTATCCTTATGCTCTTCGATATGGTATTTATTGTCCCAGTTCTTTTTCTGCTGACCAGTGCAGGAATTATCAGAGTAGTTTCAGGAAACAATATTGTTCGTAACATTTTCCTTTTTCCCCTGCAAATAGTATTATTACTTTCAATAGGCTTGTACTCGGCATATGTAACCAGTACCAGGCGAGCTGTATGGAAAGGAAGAAAATTACCATAGTGGATGTCAATCAAAATACAAAAATACACAAGACTGACTTTTCAAGTCTTGTCCTATCTTACCTGGTACGATACGGAGACAAAGTAATTTACAGTTTCTTCCTCTTTGGTGCTATATTGCATATGTACCCCGGAAGTCGTGCCTTGATGGTAAGCTTAACAGCTATTGTTCTTTTTATTCTCTTGTTTTTAGCATTTCTTCCCGAGGTACTGCATAAGAACATCCGGTTAATGACTGGAGTCTTTGGAATCGCTATTTTCACACTTTTGATAGAAATAATAGGTCATGAAACTGGGATTGTTTTTGGGGAATACGAATATGGTGAGATACTTGGACTGGCTGTTTTTGGTGTACCAATACTTATTGGCTTACTATGGTCTGCGATTATCATTGCATGCACCGCCATTACGACCAGGATTATCAGTAATACGTGGATATCCAGTTGTCTTGCAGGCTTATGTGCAGTAGGCTTTGATTGGATACTTGAACCGGTTGCAATTAAATTAGGTTACTGGGACTGGGAAGGGGTTGGAGTACCATTCCAGAACTATCTCGCATGGTTCGGAATAACCTTCATTTCCTCAATATTACTCCGTAAGCTGAATGTAGAACCAAAAAGCTTGCAATTTGAAAAGTTTTTCATTTCATTAACATTCTTTATGGCAGCACTTTTCCTGTTCATTTGAAGGTTTCGGTTATAAAACAGCCTGATAGAACGGTATTATAACTTATGTTATTTAATTTCATCATATAATTTGCAAACTGAATATAAACACTGTAAAGTAATTGTGGTTATAAGTGGTGAATGGTGGTGAATAATGCTCATAGGCGAATTTGAATCAAAGTTAACAGATAAAAATCGAATCGCCTTGCCAAAGAAGTTTCGTGAGGAAATCGGAGATACATTCATAATCACACAAGGTTATGAAGGAAGTGTCATTCTTGTAGATGAATCAAGGTTTCTTGCTCTTACACAAGAGATACGAGACGGGAGTTTTGTAAACGATGCAATTCGAGATACAACCCGGTTTCTGATAGGATCCGCCCATGAGGTAAAGCTGGATAAACAAGGGAGATTTGTACTGCCCCAATCTCTCAGGTCATTTTCGGATATTGAAAGTGACGTCATTTTTCTAGGTCTCATGCGTTGGGTTGAAATCTGGTCCAGGGATGTATGGTTACAGCGAAAAACATTGATCAGCAATGAAGCTCCAAAAATAGCCAGTCGGCTTCCTGGTGCAGCTTGAAGCTGCACCAACCAGGTGTATAATTAAATCTATGGAACAACATACACCTGTGCTGCTGCGTGAAGTATGCATTCAATTTGAAGGAGTAGTGAATGCAAAAAAATCAATTGTTGCTGTTGACTGTACATTGGGACAGGGAGGTCACTCATATGAGCTTTTCAAGAGGCTCAAATATGGAGTTTTGATTTCAATTGACCTGCATTCTGACTCGATAGAGTGGGTGCGCTCTCATTATGGTCTTAACCCTTCGCATGCATATCCTGGAGTATATGAAAAAATCCAGGAACATAAGTGCTGGTACGTCTTAGAGCAAGACTTTGCTGAGATTGAGCAGGTGATAAAACTGTTCAAGCTGGCGCGTGTGGATTTTATTCTTGCTGATTTAGGTTTTTCTAATTATGAACTCAGCAGCGACCTCGGCATATCATTTGAGCGACCCGATCAGCCTTTAGACATGAGGTACACAAATAATGCCACTTTGCAGGCAAAGGATGTTCTCAATACATTCAGCCATGAGGCATTGCGTGAAGTATTGCAGCTTCATGGAGATATGCAGGACAGTGGCAAACTTGCCAGGAAAATCGTTGCGTATCGAAGTCATCGATTATTCCAGAAAGTAGGCGACTTGCTTGCCCTCTTCAATCGTAGTTCATTTCCTGAAAGTACCAGGATTAAGCTTTTCCAGGCACTCAGGTCGTACATTAATGAGGAGCCCGATAAACTTAATGCGCTAGTAACAAAAGTTCCACAACTGGTACATCCTTCAGGCGAGGCGAATATCATTACATTTAACTCTCTCGAAGCATCTCTTGTGCGGTCTTCGTTATATCCGCTTTCCAGCAGGGAAGTAAATATAGCGGAGATGATACGTAATCCGCAAAGTAGAAGTGCTACATTATACATATACAAAAAAGAATCAAACGCGCGCGGTTCGGAAGCCGAATAAGGCTTTGCGTTGGTTATTTGTGACTTTCTCCGTACTTATCATTGCTACTGTTGCAACCCAGCTGTATGTTATGAGTGTGTATGCCGTGAAAGGAGAAGAAGTAGCTAAACTGGAGAAGAAAAAAGAAGTACTCGAAAAACAGAATAAGCTTTTATCAGATGAGATTGCAGATTCAAGAAGTATAGAATATATTAGAGAAAGATCTCAGCATATGGGCTTCGTGGATATTGACCACGACAATGTGAAGTATATCGAAATAGAAGACTAAAATGGATCAGTCTCTAAAAGAAAATGCAAAATATTTAAAACTTTCATTTGTTGTTCTGTTTGCAGTTTTGATTGCGCAGCTTTTTCGAGTACAGGTTTTGGAGAACGATAAATGGTCGATAAGATCAGCAATTCGTAATGAACTGAGGATGACGTATGCGGCCTCGAGAGGGAACGTTTTTTTTCATGACGGTAGCCCTCTGGCGGTAAATGAACTTGCATATGGAATTTTCGTTCTTCCAGAAGTATTTAAAGATGATGATCTGATTCAGGATGGCATTACATTCGCTTCCTTCGCGCATGCTGCTGCTGACATTCTTGGAGTTGACCGTGAAAATTTATATTCACAGATAGCAGATCCAGGGAAAAAATATGTCCCTATCGCAAAAAAAGTTTCAGTAGGTACCATGAACACCTTAATGGAAGCGTATCCACTGGATTTACATATATGGACATATGAGGAACAGATGAAACGGATCTATCCAGATGGTCAACTTGCATCAAAACTTATCGGTTTCGTAGGCAAGGACGAGGAAGGTAATGAAGCAGGAAGGTATGGAATAGAAAAAGCATTTGATGGAGTTCTTCGAGGAACAGAAGGTCTTTTTGAAGGTCAGAAAGATAGTAATAACCATGTCATTGTCAGCGAGAACTTTGAGAATGTGAATTCGCGTAACGGTATTGATATAACGTTAACAATCGATAGGGGTATCCAGATGATGCTTGAAGAAAAGTTAATGTATTGGTTAGATAAACTCAAGGCAAAGGAGGCAACTGCGGTGATATTAGAACCAGGTACAGGAAGGTTAATTGCCTCCGCAAATGTTCCTCAGTATGATCCTAATCAGTACTGGAAAGGTGAAGTCGTTGATTGTGAGCTTGAATACTATGTAATACATACTGACTGTAATGAGGAAGAAGAGGAGGAGAAAGATCCTGAACTGACTGAGGACATAACTGATATTGAAAATCAGGATGAATTAGATGCTAATTATCCTGACGGTTATGTTGAGGAGATGCAAAAGCAAGAAGAAGAGAAGAAGAGACAGGAAGAGGAGGAAGAGGAGGAAGAGAAGGACAAAGTTGACGAAAGAATTGCGAAGTATAACCCGCTGATACGAGAAAACTTCCGCGAGGAGGATATGCCTCTCTCGGAAGTGCATAGAAACGCGGCAAACTCATTTTTGTACGAACCTGGCTCTGTCATTAAAGTGTTAACGTTAGCTATCGCGTATCATTATAACGCAGTACCTCGAGATCCACATTTCCCGCTTGGTGGTCATAGTGGCTGCGCTAAAATTACTGACCGTGTTCTTTGTACTTCTGACAAACGTCCCAAAAGCTCGTTAAATGTTGTAGAAATGCTTCAATACTCTGATAATATTGGTGCAATCCGGGTCGCGCAAACAGTGCCAATAGAAAAATATGTCGATGCGCTTAATCAGTTCGGCGTAGGCAGGCCTACAGAGATTGAACTTGCAGACGAAACTGTTTTCTCAATGAAAAATAAACTATTCTGGACAAAAATCGACCAGGCAACTGCCTCGTATGGTCAGGGAAGTGTAGCGTTTACACCTATTCAATTAGCCCACGCGTGGAATATTCTCGCTTCAGACGGTAAAGCATACAAGCCATATCTAGTGCAGAAAATAAACGATAATGGCGTAGAGAGTTCTTTTGATCCCACCTACCTCGGCCAGGTCGTCAATGAAGAAGCTGCAAAAGACGCTTTACATGTTAACGCACTTGCCTCGCGCGATTCTTTTCTGACAGAAGCGCGGGATTTTCACCAGAAATACCCATTTACAGCAAAAACAGGAACTGCGAACATACCAAAACCTGATGCAGCTGGTTACCTGGAAGATGTGGTTAATACGAGCTATCTTGGCTCAGCACCGCTTGATACTCCAAAGTTTACTATGCTTGTCTGGTTTCGAGAGCCACGAATTGGCTCCGATGGTAAACCGGTAACCTCATTGAATACGGCTCAAATTGCATGGATCGACATTGCTGAGGAGCTTATGGTCAGAATGCAGGTGCCACCACGTAAATAATTATTCTTGATTTATTCAGAGATAATTAATTAATAACAAAATCCTCTTCACGTCCAATTATCATTGCTTTAGGGAGGACGGTAAGTGAGTAGATTAACGGATCCCGGCGTCGTTTATTAATCTCTAACTCTTTCTCAGAAATGACATAATAGAAAATTTCCCGTCGTTCCACATTCTCGGCCTCTTTGATACATTCCTCAAGGGTTTCTATATGCGGTTCTCCGACAATCAGTAAGTCGAGGTTTTGTGCATCCGATTTTTCACGGTTTAAATATGTGTGAGTAAGGATAGCGTAGCGGATATTTCCTAACTTTCTCCTGTTCTTAAACAAGTAATGGCCTACTCCATACGACTTCATAATTGTACTTCGAAATTCATTATAAAACGCAAAGTCAGGATTAATAGTATAGTACTTTCGAATCCCGTCTTTTTTTGAAATAAGGAACTCTGTTTTTTCCATGGAAATGAGTTCGCGTCTGACAGCATTTATCTGTTCGCCAATATCACGTGCAATTTTGCGCATATGTAGAAATTCAGAAGGAGAGGTATAAAATAGCGACATTATTTTATATCTAACCCGTGAGGTAAAAAACTGCGCAGTGATTTGTTTTAAATCATGTTTAACCATATTTTTTTATTATGATAAAAATCAGAAGCGATTATAACACGGATAACACCTCAGTATGCAATTGTATCTAAAAATTGCACAATATCAAATAATTGTTTAATGAATTCTCCTGCTCGAGAGATTCGCTTTTTGAGTGATAAGTTTGTCAATCTTGATTTGTACGAGTAGCGATGAAGTGAGAAAGATTATAATGACTACAAAATAAGGTATGAACTGAGAAAAAAATTCTTCTGTTGTTTTTAGATCTGAAGAATTGATAATGAGCTTGGGTGGGTTACGATTTTTAGTTTTTGGCAATTCTTCAGAAAAGTACGTACGTATGCGCTCGTCAGTAATATTTTGAAATAATTCAATCCTGCCTGTTACCTCGTATTCCTGATCGGCAAGAAGATCAGGGTCTTCTACCTGTTTCTTCTCAAGGGCATTACGGGTATCATTCTCTCCTCCTTTCAGCAATAAAAAATCCCGTGGATTATCTTCAGAATAAATTGGCAGATATACTTCCTGCTTCACGAGTTCCTGGTATCGTTCGTCTTTGTAATCTTGTTTAATAAAAGCGTCAGTATAATTTGTTCTTCCCTTCAGTGTGACTATCTCCCCAATATACTTATTATTCAGTACATTGGCTACTGAGACTTCTTCTACCTGTCGTTCTACAGGCTCAAGATTAAATCGAACTACGGTAATTATCGCTGCAATACCAAGGCAGATTGTCCATAAAAGCCATAAGGATGCCCAAAAGTTTGCTATATTTGAGGTGTACAAACGATTTTTTGAAAACAAAATGAGCAGGTGTGAAGATAACCCGTTTTTAAATATTTTTCGGGCAAATCGATCGCCGTAACGTGCTTTCCATCCGCAGGTATCACAACGCAGTTCAATAGAAGGCATGACTTTGATAGAAAAAGAGAGAAGCTTAAGTTCATAGTACTTTTTGACCAGTACAAAGTTTCTTTGTTCATTATTGCCTGAGCATGAGTACTTGCATACCTCCGGAAACACTTGAAGTAAAGTTTTATGGAGTTGAAAAGAGATTACATCTTCAATTTTTTTCTTTTGGGTCATACTATTTTGAACTTTCTATACGTACCCAGCTTTTTTTTAATGCTGTTGCCCGAAATTTTGCATACCAGAAAATTACAAGCCACAACCATAAACGTGCTGGATAGAGAAGCAGAGAATAGACACATTCACGGGCATTTTGAGCATAGTTGATCGGGAATAGAGAGTATGCCAGCTCATGTTTCAACGTGCGTTTCAACCCTGTTGATTGTTTATACTTTTTTAATTGAGAATACCCTCCGACAGAGCGTTTTTTTTGCTTTATCCAATCCTGGAAATTTTTGGGGTACTTTACGTACACTTTTGCTTGTGGTTCGTAGGCGACTCGAAAGCCTTGTTCGACTACGGTGAGCGTTACATATGCATCGTCGACAAGTATACTCTCAGGAATGCTGCTACTGAGAGATCTTCGTATTGCGTAGAGATATCCGCTCATGAAGTAGTAAGATCCATGTGTTTGTGAGTCACAGCGTTTTTTATGTGCTGCGTCGGCAAGTAGATGTCCCCAGTATCCAAAACAACGCGCGCGTGAATCAGCACTGACAGGGCGTCCAGAAATACTCCCTATATCCTGATGTGTAAATCCAGAAACTAATGTCTCAATAGCTTTATTAGCGACAATCACATCTCCATCCGTAAAAATGAGAATATCTCCCTGCGCTATTTCGATTGCGATATTAAGTGCAGTTACCTTTCCTTTTTGGGGATCAAGTACATGGGTAAACGATGAAAAATTACATCTCTTTACAACCTTTTCAGCAGCCTGGGCAGTTTCTTCATCCGGGCATATTACCAGTATTTCCATAGAATCCAGTACTTTTTTTGAGGTATCCCTGAGTACATTGGATAAACTCGCTTCGACCGTCTCGGGTTCTCTCCATGCGGTAATGATTAAGCTATATTTCATGGCAGATGTTACTATTCAGTACGTATTAACTCAATATCCACACGGTGATTCACAGACTTGTTTGATTTTTCTTTTATATTTTCGTAAGGTGGACTACGTAACGATATGGATAATAATGTGACACCTCAAAATGCTATCTCAAATACAGGAAGGAATATAAACCCAAGAGAGCTTGATTTAAACAATACTTCTTCAGCGCCCGCTGCAGGAAAACAGCTTGATTTTTCAGGGATTTCTTCAATAGCATCATTAGCTGACACGCACTCATCTCATGGAGCACCTGCTGCCAGTCAAAAAGATACTAAAAACGTTGACGGACAGGAAGAACAAAGTACAAGTAATACCATGCTCATACTGGTTTTGTTTCTATTTCTTATTTCACTTGGAGTGGCTAGTTATTTTGCATATTTATACTTTTTTGGATGAGATAGCTATTCTGAAGCGCAGATAACCCGACAGCTCGAAATCAATACGCCTGTAGTGTATAATGTTACTGTTTATGGATCAGAAGTACTCGTTTACACAAAAATACAATGACACGACTTTTCATGAGGAAATTGAAGCTGTCGTCTCGAAAGAAGAATTTTCTAAACTGATTGCAAAAGCGAAAAGTGACGTACAAAAAAACGCCTCTTACAAAGGTTTCCGCAAAGGACATGTTCCTGAGAATGTTCTCATGAGCGTGTATGGAGCTGAGATTTCAGACCAGGCTATAAATCATGCTATTAATACGGCGCTGCAAAACCTGGAGGATATTCAGCCCCGGCCTATTGAACCTATTCATGTAGAAAACGTTAAGGTTGATGATGATGGGAATCTGGTGATTTTGTACGCTTATCTTCCTTCTCCTGAAGTGAATGTAGAGATTCCTAAAGCTGGCGTTAAAAAACCGAAGCCAAAAAAAGTTAAGCAGGATGAAGTAGAAAAAGAAGTTCAGAATGTCTGGTTTCATTACGCTAAAAACATTAATCCTGATGTTAAAAAAGAAGATTATAACCCTGATGACATTGGTGATGACTTTTTCGAGAAAGCCGGTGTCAAAAATGAAAATCCGAATATTAATTCATTACAGGAGTTGCGTGAGTTTATAGAGAAGTATTTGCAGTCACTCAGCCTCCAGGAAGCAGATATCGCGTTGCGAGACTCTATCAGGGATGCGTTAATTAGCAATTCAAAATTCGAAAAACTTGAAGGTATTGTATCAAAAGAGCTTGATAACAGGATCGAAAAGTATAAATCTCAATTTGCCAATTTAGGTATCGATCCTGATGACTATTTAAAAGAAAAAGAGGTGAATCTGGATGCTTTGCGTGATGAATGGAGAGACAAGGCAGAACAGGATATTAAATTTGAGCTATGCTTACAGCAATACGGTCGAGAACAAAAAATTGAACCTACACAGGAAGAGATAGATGCAGAAATTGCAAAACTGGATGAACAAACCAGGAAGCATTACAATAATGACGTGCAAACGCTCACCAGCCTTGTACGGTATTACTATGTAAATCAGAAATCTTTTGATATGATTGCCCGGGAGCTGGTAGTTTCGGACGACACTCCTGCCAGGGATGCAAAGAAAAAGGAAGTTAAAAAAGACAAGCAACAATAATTATGAATGATAACATACTCGCAGGTGTACAATTAGTAATTTCTATCTTACTTATACTTGCTGTCTTGATGCAACAACGCGGTACAGGAGTTGGTTCACTATTCGGTGGGCCGAGCAGTATTGGTGGTGGAGAATATTTCCGAGCAAGGCGTGGCATAGAGAAGTTTTTATTTTATTCTACAATAATACTAGCTACATTTTTAGTGATTACCAGTTTTGCGTTTTTATATGTATAATTTCTCGTGAAAGTTTTGCGGGAGTCAAAAACAAAAAAACAACCTGGTATACCATCATTAAAACCTGGGAAGATTATCTTCTTTGTACTTCCAGTATTGTATGTAGCACTGACGCTTCTCACGATATCAAATTTTGATGTTGTTACTGCTATACAGGAAGAAAAAAAGGGAAATAACACAATTGTTGAGGGATTACTCTTTCCATCAACCTCAGCTTCGCCTGAGGAATTGTTTTACGTGGATCCCTTACTGTCTGATACTAATGACGAATATACACGTGAACTTCGGACGAATCTTTCCTTTTTATTGTTTTCGAGTCTGTTCAAAGAAAATACTGGCAATTCTCTTGATAACGACTTAGTGAAAGAATACTCATTTGAAGATGCAACAACGTTCAAGGCAACCTTGCGTGACGACGTAGTGTGGCATGATGGATCCAGATTAACGGCAGATGATGTAATTTTTACTTTGAATGTAATTAATGCAATTGGCCAGGACGGTTTTTACTTTGGAGCAGTTAATGGTTCAGAAATCGAATACAATGCGCCGAGTGATTATGAGGTGTACATCAAGCTTAAGACAGCGGATGATAAAGGTGAGCCAAAGCCAAATGCTGCATATTTATATGAGTTGACCTTTCCTGTTTTACCTAAACATGTTTTAGAGCGGTATCGTCCAGCGTCACTCAAGAAGCTGCCATTTACTGAATTCGGAAAGAACCCGCTGGGCTCAGGGATATTGAAGTTTTCGACTAACAGAAGGATCGAGATGGTGTTTGAAAGAAATCAGGACTATTATAAAGACCAGGTACATTTTGATGAATATATTTTTCGATTTTATAAAGACTATGATGCTTTGATTAAAGATGCACAGCTGAAAAATGTTCACATAATTACACGAAAAGACGTTGTCGGGAGTGATGATCTGCATGAGAACCTCAATACGATTGGAATGAACAACTATAAAATGACGATTAAGAATAAAAGACTCGTACTGTACTTTAATCTTGACTACAAGGGTGAAGAAAACAGTCCTTTTTCTCAATTCCCTTACCTGAGAAGCAGTCTGCAAAAAGTTATTAATCGGGAAAATATTACCCAAAACCTGGGAGGGAATTGCCGGGAAATCTATGGTCCAATTGACCATACCTCCTGGGCTTTTTCAAATGACTTTTTACAAAGCCAGCAGTATAACGAAGAAGAGTTTAAAAAAAATCTCAAGGAACTTTCCTATGAGATGAAGGACGGATACTACCAGAATCAACAAGGTAGACTCTCTTTTACTTTGACCTACCTATCCGGTGATGTCAGGGATGTTGTAGCACGAACATTGCAGCAGGATTTAAAGACTGTTGGTGTTGAGGTTAAGCTTCAAGAAGTGTCATCAAGTGCACCAAAACCAACAGCCAAAAACGCACAGCAGGTTGAAGAATACGAAGATTATACTTCCATCATCAGCAATAGAAACTTCGAAGCATTGCTATCAACTTCAACACAATACCAGGAACCAGATCGTTTCTCAGAATGGCACTCATCGAGAATAGAACCACCTGGACTTAATATCTCAGGGTTTGATAATAAAATCATTGACTTAACACTTGTTGAAGGACGTGTTAGTACTTCGGTTAAGGAAAGGAAAGCTAAATACGAGCGTTTTCAAAAGACATTTGCTGAATATGCTCCGGCAATTTATTTGTTGAACCCTGGTATGACGGTATATTATTCAGACCAACTCGAAGATATTGAGCAGATTCAGATTATTGATACACATTATCGTTATGAAGATATTGCTAATTGGAAATTTAAAACCTAAACCACTTTGCAATACTTCCAAGGCAGCCTTTGAGTCTGCTGTTCTCGTCCTCCGCGAAGGGATCAAGTATAAAAGTTCCTTCACTGGTCTGCGCAGATGGTTTTTTGTCTTGTTGGTCGTGAACTGTTTGTTGGGTTAGATTTTCTTCTTTCTGAGTACCTTGTGTACTTCCTTGTTGAAGAGCGTTTATTGTATTGGTTTTTTGATCGAGAAGCTTTTTATAGTTCACTACCAGTTCTTCCGCATTCCTCAATCTTAGTTCTATATCCTTGTTTTTCTTGCCTTCATTTTCCAGCTTTTTAATCATTTCTCGAATATCCTTCGCTTTGTTCAGCATGTCAAGGTGTTCTGTTGATTCATACATATCCCTGGCAATCTGATGCTCTGGTATCGAGCTATTGAAAAGATAGTAATTCAAGCCAGTATTGTCTGGTTCACGTCCAAGAATTTGCTTATAAAGTCTAGCGATCATGTCCCTTCTGGGTTCAGCCGGCATAGGATTTGAGTAAGAGGTTTGTGAGGTTGGAGGAGGTGAAGATTGTGCAGGTCCGGCAGGTTGAGAAACGTGTGATTGCTGAGCGTTGCCTGGTTGTCCAGCAGGTATCTGGCTCCATTGTGATGTATTATTCCAGGTATACGAACTGTGGCTACCCGTGTTGTTGTTCATGAGGTGATTATACTATAAGTGTGATGTTATATCTATAGGATTAGACTCCCGTAGGATTTCTCAGGTATGCATAGGTAAGTGCTGTCGTAAGTCTATTGTTAATTGTTATTGACTGTAATAGTATATACCATGAAGTATTTTTTGGTAACACCGAACAATGCATTCAAGATGTGTTTAACAATCGGCATGTGCATACTGCTTACCTTGACCCTGGTGAGTACAACAAATGCAGAATTTGTGCCAATCACACCTAATTACTCTACTTCTATTCCAGAAAACCAAATAATTAAACCTATCAAGAAAATTGTTATCAGTCCTGTGAAAAGACGTTCTGTACTTTCGTTGACACATACGAAATTTGCCCGGGAGATACTCTATTTTATGCAGAAGAATGGGTTTATACGTTCACCAGTTGCCTATGTTTTATTTAGAGACAGTACAGTTGTGGAACTTGAAAAAGACTGGGTCTTAAATGATTTCAGTAATAGTTACGATGAGGGCGTTCTATTTGTTCTGCTCGTATATGAACAACAATTTGACATGGAGGATTATAGAGCAGGTTTTCGGACGCTTATTCCCCGTATTGAGAATGCCCTGGGTTCTACTAATCTTACAAGCGTAGAGGACGTAGAGCTAAAGGACTTTGTGATTGAAAAAGGTGATGAGATTGCGCACCTGGAATTCACCGAACCGGAGGAAAAAAGTGATATTCGAAGCATGTTTGCAGCTGTTGACTTTACGAAAAAGGAGAAGCCTGACCTGCGTGTTACACAGGTAGATT
Organism: Candidatus Dojkabacteria bacterium; assembly: GCA_048615375.1. GTDB lineage: Bacteria > Patescibacteriota > Dojkabacteria > JAOAGR01 > JAOAGR01 > JBMCLJ01. The sequence goes on from JBMCLJ010000002.1 coordinate 19,350, forward strand.
TGCCGAAACGTGTTGAACCGCAGAAAACAATACAGGGGAAAGTTACTATCGAAAATAAATCTGACTTTTCCTTTGTGTTTAACGAAAGCGCTGTACTCGAATTTAAATTTAATGATAATTCAGTATTTCATGTTAACGAGTCCTGGTTAAATCTACGTACCGCAGTCAGTTTGGATGAGGGATATATACTTGCACGAGGAAAAAAGACATTTGAAGTTGACTTGCGAGCTCCTCTATTACCCGGTTCTGTTCGCGATACTATGAGAATAACATTCGCGGACACCGAACTAAGTAATCAGGAGATTGAACTGGAAGTTGCTGATATTGGCCAAAAAATTTTACGTATTGAGCCAACAAGTTTGGGCTATTTGTATATTCGAAGGGAGCCGGACAGGAATAGCCCTGAAGTCGGCAGAGCACCAGCTGGCTTGGAGTTTGAGTATGTCGAGGAACAGAACGGGTACTATAAAATCAAGTACAACAACGGCTTCGCGTGGGTCTACAAAACTTATGTAACGATACTTTCACGATGAACAGGTTACTGCGCCATAGTGCACTACAGCTGAAACATATTGGGATTAATATTCTACTGTTACTTGGACTGCTGAGTATTCCTTTTGTTGTACATTCCTTGCATGGTAAGAATCAAAATCAACCTGAGATAACAGCAGAGGCTGCAGCTCAAGCAGATGTCCTGGGAGAGAGTACAAGTGTGTACACTCAAACCACAGTGCAGGAAAACGGGGCTGGGTCCATGAAAAAGATCATGTTTTACACGCTCGTGACTTTGTTTTCAATTAGTGTTATATCATTTATAAGGTATAAATTGATTGCCGCGAGACATGACAAACAGTAAAGATACAAAGAAAACCCTTGGAAGAGGATTATCCTCTTTGCTTCCTGAAGTGAGTGTTGGAAATGATGAACAGAAAGAAGATGGATTCGCATACATTGCTATTGAAGATATCTCACCTAATCCGTACCAGCCACGACAAAACATTCCGTTAGCATCGATTATGGAACTTTCGGAATCAGTAAAGGAGAAAGGGGTCATCCAGCCTCTTATTATTTCCCGCATGAAAGATAATAAGAGCAAATATTTTGTGATTGCTGGAGAACGCAGGCTGCATGCCGCAAAGCTTGCAGGGCTGGAAGAAATTCCAGCGCTTATTAAGGAATTTTCCGATGCCGACATGGCAGAGATAGCAATTATCGAGAATATTCATAGAAAAAATTTAAATCCGATTGAAGAAGGATATGCCTTCATGAGATTGAATAAAGAGTTCAATCAAACCCTTGAAACTATTGCAGCGAAAATAAGTAAATCGGTTACCTATGTAGAACATAAAATTCGGTTAACATCACTTCCACGTCTTATCCAGAGTTCCATAGCAGTTGGTGAAATATCAGAACGACATGGTACAGCACTTATTGGACTTAAGGATGAAGAAGCAATGGTTGCAGCACTCAAGATAATTATTCGAAATAATCTGAATGTAGAAAAAACCAATGAGCTGGTGCGTCAAATTAAAGCCGAGTCCAGCGAGGGGGGGAAACTTCTTGGGAGGCATCCCCGTATGGAATGGGATCGAAAATACGAGTACATTAAAGAAGATTTAACCAAGGTATTCGGGCAGGAAGTGAAACTCCGAAAGAACAACAAAGATGGAGGATCACTGATAATTACATTTGCAAACGAAAACGAGCTTGTATCTCTTTACGAACAACTCAATAAAAAAAAGCAGAGTTAAAGGATTTGAGACATTTGCCTCAATCTACGAAAACAAACAGGCGGTAGAAATTATCAGGAAAAAACGTATTTCAAAACCCTATCAATTCCTTGGCGTCTGGATTGCCCAGAATCTTGATGATTTTGAAAATGTCTCAATGTACATTCGGCTTGCGAAATATCAGGACAGGTCTCTGCTTGAAAATGCAGTTTCCTATGTAGCTGATTACCCTAATCCTGGTTCGAAACGAAAGCTGTTTATGTGGTATTTAAAAGGTAAATTGAGAAAAATACCAAAGCCTCCAAAGAAAAAGATTCAGTCAAGTCAAGATTCCTTATTTTAATAATCCTATTTAATTTTTTTAATGAGGTGCGTATAATCGACTATATGCTATTACTTGCAATAGATACTTCATGTGATGAGACCTCAGTCGCGATTGTCGATAAAGATAGAGTTTTAGCTAATAAACTTTCCTCCCAAATCAAGTCGCATAAGGAGTGGGGAGGGGTGGTGCCTGGTCTCGCGAAAAGAAAACATGAAGAGCTTATTGATTTAGTAATTGAAAAAGCATTGCGTCAAGCATCAGTTACATTGGAAAAAATTGATGTATTTGCTGTGACTGTGGGGCCTGGGCTGGCGATCGCATTGGAAGTAGGTATACAAAAAGTGCAGGAACTGGCACACAGATACAAGAAACCTGTAGTAGCTGTAAACCATATGGAAGGTCATATTCACTCTGCTTTCGCAAAAAATTCACAGGGAAAGCCAGAGCTAACGTTTACATTCCCTGTGCTTTGCTTGTTAATATCAGGAGGACATACTGAATTTGTACTTATGCAGGATCATGGGAAGTACCAAATCATCGGCGAAACCCTGGATGATTCAATCGGTGAGGCATATGATAAGGTTGGGCGTATGCTTGATATGGGTTATCCGGCTGGTCCTGTTCTTGAGGTAATCGCTCGAAATGGAAATGAACACGCTTATGATTTGCCTGTGCCGATGAAGTATTCAGGTAACGCTAATATGAGCTATTCAGGTCTTAAAACCGCGACTATGCAAGTAATACAGCATGAAATTTCAAGCTCAAGAAATATATACACTGAGAAGTTTAATAAACGGATCCAGGAATCATACAAAAAACGTTTTGGCAATACAAAAATACCGTCTGATTCATTACATGAAACACGTGATGAAGCTGGTATTGTCGCGGATATCGCGGCTTCATTCCAGCGAGCTGCAGTTGAACAGCTGCTGCTGAAAACGCGCTATATCATCCAAACAGTTTTCGGTGAGAAGCCTCCTTCACATATGATTATCGCTGGAGGTGTTGCGCAGAATATCTTTATCCGAAAGAAATTTCGTCGTGAGTTGAAGGATACAGTAACCATTCATTACCCGACAAGTCCAAAATTATACACTGATAATGCGGGTATGATCGGTATTGCTGCTTACTACAATGCACTCCGGGGAAATTTTATTTCTGATATAAAAAGTCTTGATAGAATGCCGAACTGGAGAGTAGAAACTGTATCGTATTGAGGTCCTTGTGAGAAAAATCCCTTATACTCGGGGTGTTAAAATCTATGTGAGGGGATTTGTTTAGTAAAAGTATTTTATAGGTTCTTGACTGAACAGCTACTTTCGCTTACTATCCTAATTGGCAGACGTACAAGTCATCTGCTAAATAAATCAAAATACTACATAAGCAGTATGGCAGAACAAAAAATAAGGTTCAAACCATTAGGCGTGAACGTTCTGGTAAAACCAGACGAAGCCGAGACAAAAACAAAAAGCGGTATAGTGCTTACCGAAGATACCTCAGAAAAACCACGTAGTGGAACTATTGCAGCACTGGGTACTGGTGGGTATACACCAACAGGTCAACAATTCGCGTTTACCGTTAAAGTCGGGGATAAGGTGTATTGGAGATATGGAGGTTCAGAACTTGAGCTGGATGGAGTAAAGTACCTGGTAATGGCTGAAACAGACCTGTTAGGTATAGAAGAATAAAGAGAAAAAGTAACGAATGTTACAACTTTCATAATTACGTAGAAAATTAAGACAAAATATGGCAAAACGAGTATATTTCGGAGATAAAGCAACAAAAAAAATTCGCACAGGCGTTGACCTGATCGCAAACGCTGTTAAAGCGACACATGGTCCTAAAGGAAAACATGTTGGTATTCACAAAAAGTATGGTGCGCAGCATATGACCAAGGACGGTGTTACCGTCGCTAAAGAGATTGAATCGAGCGATGCGTTTATTGATTTCGCGGTAAAAACCATACGCGAAGCCGCGTCTCAGGCAGCAGATTATGCAGGAGATGGTACAACTACTGCAACTATTCTTGCGCAGGCAGTCTACAAATATGGTTTAAAGTATGTAGCGGCAGGCGCAAATGCAACTTCTATCCAGAGGGGGCTTCAAAAATCTGCAGATGCTGTTATTGAGCATGTGGAAAAAATTGCGAAGGAAATATCAGCTGATGATATCAGCCAACTTGAACGGGTAGCTACCATTTCTGCAAATAACGATGAAGAAATGGGAAAGAAAATAGCTACTGTTATTAATAAAGTTGGAAAAGAAGGTGTGGTAACCGTTGAAGAGTACCAGGGGACAGGAATATTGACAGAGTATGTTGAAGGACTGCAAGTCGACAGGGGGTATATTTCACCGTATTTCGTTACAGATTCCTCACGAATGGAAGCAGTGGTTGAGGATGGGTATGTGCTTGTTACAGACCAGAAGCTTACGTCAATCAAAACAATTCTTCCTGTCATTGAAAAAATGATGGAATCAGGAAGCAAGAATATGGTGATAATTGCTGAAGATGTTGAAGGAGAGGCACTTACCAACCTTGTAGTTAATAAGCTGCGGGGTATATTTAATATCGTAGCTATTAAAGCTCCTGGATTTGGTGACAGGAAAAAAGAATTATTACAAGATATTGCGGTATTGACTGGTGCTACTGTAATTTCAGAAGAACTTGGTCGCAAGTTAGATGAAAATGTGGAATTAAACGATCTGGGTCGGGTACGAAGATTCGTAGCCGATAAGGACAATGCAACATTTATTGAAGGAAAAGGTGAGAAAAAGCAGATTGACGATAGAATCGCGCAGATTCAGAATGTTATGGCTAACACAACTTCTGAATATGACCGTGAGAAACTGCAGGAACGGCTTGCAAAGCTTACAGGTGGTGTTGCTGTTGTAAAAGTTGGAGCACCCACTGAGGTAGAGATGAAAGAGATAAAAGATCGTATAGATGACGCTATCCAGGCTACAAAAGCTGCTCTTGATGGGGGTATAGTCGCTGGAGGAGCCGTTGCTTATGTTAATGCATTGGCATCTCTTGATAAAGTAAAATATGATGGTGATGAATCATTTGCGAAAGAAATCATGAAGCGAGCTCTACGAGAACCAATGCGCCAGTTATTAATTAACGCTGGTGTTGATAGCCCTGATAAAATCATCGCTGAATGCGAAGAAGCAGGGGATGGGACGGGGTACGATGCGCTCCGTGGAATATCAAAGGTTGACATGATTACAGAAGGAATTATTGACCCAGCAAAAGTAGTAAAAAGTGCAGTTAAAACTTCTATCTCGGTAAGTGGTCAGTTACTTACCACTGATGTCATTATTGTCGAGGAAGAAGAGGAAAAAGAAAAGGCACCTGCAGGAGGCATGGGAGGAATGGATCCAGGTATGATGATGTAATGCTCCATCAATTTCATTGAACAGATAGCGGGTAGGGTGCCCGCTATCCTGCATTCTGCAGAAGATCACTGATCATAAATAGTGAGCCAGTTGCAAGTATGCCACAGTCAGGATGTTCTTTCTGCAATTGCTTTGCGCGCTCCATTGCTTCACTTGGTTTGTAGATCACTTCGAAGTTTCCTTGAGCATATGCAGTGCTGATATCAGTGTCTGTAAACCTCTCAGGTGTACCCATATCACTCGGACGTCTCGAGCCGGTAATAAGCATTGTGTGGGCTATCCGGGTAAGTGCCTGGAGACTTTGATTTATATCCTTACGCTTTTTGAAGCGGAATATTGTAATGAATTTCTTTTTTGGATAGTAGTAGTTGAGTGAATCAACCAGTTTCTGGATTTTGTCTGGAATATGTGCCCCATCAATAATAATAAGTGGTGTATTAGAGAGCACCTGGAACCTGCCAGGTATGTATGCTCGCATCAGGCCTTGTCGGATTGATTCACTCGTGACATCAGGAAATTCATTGATCATGAGTGATGTTATTGCACTGGCAAGAGCAGCGTTCTCTATCTGAAATAAACCCGGAAGCGTGAGAGAAATGTTTTTTACATTGAATGTATTGCCCGGGAAATGAAAATCGAAGCGATGATTCGAAATGGTAGATGTATCTGAAGATTCCAGGGAAAAGTCTTGAGCGAGACAAAATAAGGTTGATTTCGTGCTACGAACCTTTTTTTTCAGGATGTCCAGCAACTCTTTTTCCTGTATTCCAGTGACCACGAATGATTCGTCCTTAATGATTTCTTGCTTGTCCTTGAGAATTAATTCTTTTGTATCTCCCAGAATTTCTGTATGTTCGAGCCCAATATTCGTAAGTACCTGGTATCTGGAGTTAATGACATTCGTACCATCCAGTTTACCACCCAGACCTACTTCAATAACATTAATATCTGTTTCTTCATCACGAAAGTAATGAAAAGCAATAGCCAGGAGTAATTCGAAATACGATGGCGGGACTCCAAATTCCTTAAGCATGACATCGATTTCTGGAACAATGTTTTCAACTAAAGAAACGAATCTACGTTTATCTATGTTTTTTCCATTGATCTGAGCTCTTTCCCGTACGGTTATCGTGTGAGGGGAGACATGCAAGCCGGTTTTGTAACCTGCTGCCTGGAGAATGGAAGCGATCATGGTTGCGGTGGATCCTTTCCCTGCAGTCCCGCCTACATGAACAAAATGTTGACCATGGTGGGGATTACCCAGTCTTTTTAATAAATACGTAATTTTTTCCAATCCCCGGTTTTTGTTCCACTTCGTATTTTTGTTTGGGATAAAACTATGTATGTAATTTATTGCTTCATGATAGTTCATAATGTAATCACTTCTATGATTTGTGCTATAACCAAACGATAGTACCATTAACTACGTTTCTTTATCTATTTTTTTTATGCACATAATCAGTGAGTCCTTTCCATAATCGAGACTATTCCACTTTTATGCATATATGATATATAATGGGTATTAATGGAAGAAATCAAGCTATGCGCATCTGTAGAAGCAGAATCAATGGACATGTTTTTATGTAAACTGGAAGAAGTGCAGAAAACTTTTTCCTGTGTAGAGCTCCGTATTGACTCCATAAAGAATTTTAAAATCAGCTTTATACACAAAGTTCGTGAGCTCGTATACCGGACAGCAGTGCTTTCATGTAGAAAAAAGCAGGATGGAGGTATCCATGAAATAAATGAACGTTTGCGGCTAAAGATTATTAAAGAGGGGTTTAAACAGGGCTATGATTTCATTGAACTTGATGTGCAGACAGCAGAAGAGGCATATCTTATGACATCAGGTAACAAAAGATTAATTCTATCTTATTACGATATTCAGCAGACACCTTCATACCTCGAACTGGTTGATATTGTTAAAAGAATGAATGCACTAAACCCATATATCGTTAAGATTGCAACACGGATTAATACCAGCCAGGATGAGCACAGTGTATATAAATTACTGATAAAACTAAGGTCACGGCAGAAATTTATATTGGTTGGACTGGGTGAATCAAGTAAAAGGTTTAATATTTTAGCTTCATTTTCGGGAAATTACTTTACCTATGTACAAAGTAATTCTGGAGAAGTTTCGGGATTTGCAAATGAAAAAGCACTCAAAGAAATATTGAAAGAAATCAAGATCGATTCCTCCAGTAATGGAACTGTTAATGAAGCACTTTCACGGTTGAGGATAAATAACCAATAAATTATACTCAAATTGGGTATGAGAACATGTAGTTTATTGTCGTGGAATGTACAACGAGCTGAGATGTGCAAACCTGAACAGACCCGGGAAGCAATACTCTCATTGCTTCAACTTGTGCAACCAGGAGTATTGTTACTTCAGGAATATTCACACAATATTAAATCCCTGTGCAAATCAGCGTACTTATCGCTAGGATATATCCAGGCTTCAAAGCTTCTTGCTTCGAGGCAGAATATTGAATTGGAAATTCTCATTAATGAAAACGTATTTGAGGTTGTAGATGTACAGTATATTTCATACTCTGATATTAAGCATACAGTGAGTCCCCATGGAGCACTCATCGTTACTTTAATACCCCATGCTATTGGTGAACAATTTCGTGTAATAACAACACACTTAACAGCGAAACAGGATTGGCGTGCAAGAAAAATCCAGCTTGAACGTATTTTTAGACTCTATGATAACGATAAAGTTATTATTGCCGGTGATTTTAACACCATTACAATACAAGATACAAAAGTTTTACGTACATTAGGTGAACAGTATCCAGCATATCAGGAAGCAACGCACAATATCAATCGAACGTACTATCCTCAAAGAATCGACAATATACGTTTTAACAACAGAATTATTCGATTTCTGGGGTCATTAATATATCTAACAGGATATGCCAGAAAGCTTGATAGAATATTTGTTAGAGGAATTGGTTCTGACCAGTGTATTACCTGTGATCCTCAAAGGTCTGACCACGTTGCATTGCTTGCCGAATTAATCCTTTGATTGCCAAACAGATTTTGAAAAAATTGATAATTCATTGTAAAGTACGTCACTGGTATGAAAATATACGTTGTGGCGATTTGCGGGGTTGGGGTTGGTAACCTTGCAATGCTATTAAAAGAACAAGGACATGATGTACGAGGGAGTGAGTTCTCAGAAAAAACATACTACCCTCCAATGTCTGAATTGCTAAATCGAAGTGGCATTATTGTTGATTTCGGTTTTTCATCCGATTGTATTACTCGAGATATCGATCTGGTAATTCTGGGTGGCGCTGCTTTGATTCACGATAAGAATAACCCTCAGGTAGCCAGGGCAAAAGAATTAGGAATTAGAGTTATTTCCTACGCACGTGGGGTTGGAGAATTTATTGCAAAAGAAAAAAATATTGAGGTGGTCGGGAACCACGGGAAAACCACAACAACAGCACTGATAGCGAGAACATTGCAGGAATGTCATGTGGATCCATCGTACTTTATCGGGGGAGCGCCGATAGGTTTTGATAAAACGGTCTATGCAGGAGCCGGTGATTGGTCAGTATGTGAAGGCGACGAATATCCTTCGATAGGGCAAGAACCTGGAGGTAAATTCATGTACCACGCCCCTCGACATGTTGTGCTTACCTCTGCAGACTGGGATCATAAGAACATTTATACTACAAAAAGTTCTTATGTTGATAATTACATCAAGCTTTTAGGCATTCTTCCGGCAGATGGCACGATTGCTGCTTGCTATGATGGTAAAGATGTATTTAAAGTACTTAAACACGCCCAAAACAGTATTAACCTTTACACATTATCTTTGTTTTCTCACTATAATCCTGGACATCCACCCAGCACCATTGCATGTCATAAAGATATCAGGGAGAAAATTACCCATCTTCAGAAAAACCACAAAGAGGTTTATAAAAGAATGGGGCGAGTCTACTATGTACACGATATTGATTTTCAATGGAAAGGCAGCGCGACATCAAAATTCAAGGTGGCTTGCTATGATGTAAAGTCGAATGATGTTAAGGATCTTGGATCCTATGAAACGGTACTTATTGGATTAATCGGAATAGAAAATTCACTTGCATGTATTGCAACGCTACATGGTCTTGGTTTTGATACAGGTTGCTTGCAGAATGGGATTAAAGCATTTGCAGGAGTACGAAGAAAGTTAGAAGTAATTCCGACTCATAATGAGTATACACTGATTAATGATCACGCGCATTCACCTATAAAAATCAGATCCGCCTTACGCGCAGTTCGATTAAAATATCCTAAAAGTAAAATCTTTGTGGTCTTTCATGTTGTCCAATCGGGATTAAAAGAAGAGAAGACTTTTCATGAACTTTCTGACGCATTCAATCCAGCAGACTATGTGCTTATTCCCAGAGTATATCCTGATACTTCTACCAGGAAACAATTTTATGGCAAAGATTATAAGGAGGTAATTCAGCAAGGTACTCAGGAGACAGAGTGTTTAAAACCGGGAAACGTTTTTTATACGCCTGTTATAACCCAGATGAAAAGTATTTTAGAAAACAACATTAAAAAGAACGATGTTGTAATAGTCATGAGTAGCGGTGATGTTCAGGAATTTCTTTTACTATGTACAAAATTAAGAATTGACATAGTACACAGCCCTACACAGTTTACATAACTATAGTAAAGCATGCATTTTGAACCGTACGTAGAAGTACTTCCGCTCATTATTCTTTCATTTGTTACCGCTCTTGCAATCACTCCTTTTTTACGTTGGTTCGGGCTTCGTTATGGTTTTGCGACCAAGCCGAAGGCTGAGTGGAAACCAGATGAGAGAAACGCTGTCACTGTACATCATACCAAGCGGATGTCTCGATTGGGAGAGTTTGCGATGCTTATTCCTCTTGGTATATTTATGTGGCAGGACTTGAGCCTTAATATTCAGGTTTTAGGTTTTGTCCTTGCTGCTGGATTAATTGCAGTTATCGGTGCATTTGACTCCAAGTATAATCTCAATGAATTTGTCAAGCTTTTTATTCTTATTTTCAGTGGAATTATACTTATCTTTACAGGTACTATGATAGATATCAACTCGATTGTTCAATTATCCTGGTTGCCCGAAATCACTATAAACAATCCGGTTCTCAATGAACGCATGTCTGTCTTTTCAATGATCATTACGCTTATGTGGATCGTTGTTGTACCATATGCGCTAAGCCTTGTAGGTGGAGTAGATGGTTTGTCTGAAGGGACAACTACCATTGCTCTCATGATTCTGGTTCTGATTGGTATCAGAAATGGTGATACATTTACCATTGTGATTGGCTCGGTATGTCTTGGAGGTATGTTGGGTCTGCTGCCCTATAATTTTCATCCCGCTATGATATTTTCTGAGCATTTAATCTTTGGCTTTATTATTGCAGTGCTGTCCGTTACCTCCCAGGCAAAGATTGCTACTTCCATTCTCATACTAACTGTACCTTTGATAGACTTTATTTTTGTGCACTACTTGAGGACAAAGAAATACTTTTCAGAACAAAAAAAATTTAATTTTAGGTTATTGCTTCACTATTATGGGACTGGTGATAGGAATCATTTACACCACAAGCTCATGGATCTGGGGATGAAACCTGCTCACATTGCTCTTTTTCAGTACATACTGTACGCCGTATTAGGCTTTGCAGCTCTGGTTGTTTCTGGACTGTATTTGACGCTTGTAGTGCTTGGCAGTATTGTGTTAGTTGTGCTAATATTATGCTATATAAACTACCAACTCAATAAGATACATAAAGATACATAAAATATGGATAAATATTCAGAAATAGATAAAAATTTATTGGATTTGATCGCAAAAAATTGGGGGAGCTACTGCCCTTCATGTGGTGCACAGAAAGATTTGGATAAGTTGAAAATTATCCGAAAAATGGGTTCAGCTACACAGATCTTATCTGAATGTGAGCAATGTGGTATGAAAACTATCATAACTGCTTTCCCAAACCTTGGTATGCATATTAATCAAATCCGAACTGACCTGAATACTTCGGAAATCGAAAGATTCACTTCTCCGGTAACTTCTGAAGATTATTTAGACTTTTACAATAAAGTGAAAAAAGTTCAGAATACAAATGATTTGATTAATATGATTAATAAAGTATAATTTACCTATGTCAAGAAACATCAACAAAGTAACAATTTTCGCAGTTGGAGCTGCAATCGGTTCAGTAATAGCACTTATGTTTGCCCCTTTTTCCGGGAAAAAGATGCGTAAATTGACCTCTGACAAAGCAAAAGTAGGATATGACAAAGCAAAAGACAAATATTCTTCTTTTGAAAAAAGTACTCTAAAACCAAATATCCTCAAAGCCAAGCTTAAAGGAAAAAAAGCCTGGGAAAATTCCAAAGGACATGCTGGCAAAGGCAAGGACTCTGTAGTCAAAAAAGCTGAAGAAGTTGGAGGTAGTTTCAGGTCACGTTTGTCAAAAAAAGAGGAAGCTTAGTATTGCATCTTTCTAATCTACAGTAATCATATAACGCACTTTTCTATTGGGAAGTGCGTTTGTTTTTTTAAATCGTTTTCTCATCTAAAGATTCATAGAGTCGTATCCAGTTTTGTAACGTTAATTGACTAGGTCGCACGCGGTCGTCCAGACCCGCATCCTGCAGCATCTGTGCCGTAAGCCCTGCCTGTTTAAGATTATTGAGGACTGTCTTCCGGGGTTGCATAAAACCACTTTTTATAAATTTTGTAATTGTATTGCGGTCTAAATGCTTATAATCGTCTGTTCTGGCAAACTGTATGACTGCTGTATCCACTTTAGGAATTGGCATAAAGTGCTTTGGAGGGATAAAAAATTTTATTTCTGAATCAGCATACAACGAAGTGAACATCGCCAGGAATGCTGAATGTGGTGGTCTGGATACATATCTTTCAGCAACTTCTTTTTGTAAAAAAAATGTTGCAGTGCTCCAGTTACTACCAGAGGTAAAAAGATTGTGGATAATAGGTTTGGCAGCATTGTAGGGGAGTGATCCGGTTACCTTAAATGATTGTCCTGTTGACCTGTTCACTTTTTCTTTAGCAGCAATGTTCTGATAATTTACTTTTTTCGCGTCTGCCCAAATGATATGGTAATTCGAAAAATTTTCTAACGTTTTCTCTAAAGCTGCTTTTTTCCCCCTGTCAATTTCTACACAATAAACCATTTGTGCACGTTCGCATAAAGAATATGTAATGATTCCAATGCCAGGGCCGATTTCTACGAGTGTATCTTCTGCCTCGGGGTCTATCGCGTGCATAAACCTGAGTAACGACTTTTGATTTATTAAAAAGTTTTGGCCATATTTTTTTTTAAAACCTTCCCCAAGTGTATTTGTAATAAACCTCACCAGGTTGATATTGGCTAACGTTGTTTGCTGAGCTGGTTTCATGGTTATTCTTCCTTATGATTTTAACGAAAGACTTTTTTGGTCTCTTTTATCGCGCGATATTTCAGTACTGTAGCATTCGTACACTCCTGCAGTAAAGGCAATTATAAAGAAAACTAAACTAGAAGAGAAAAAAGCAGTTAGTAAACTGGTAAAGTCTTTACCCACAACGATAAAGATTAATACCTGGAGCAAACTTGCAAAAACAGGTAAATAAATATACTTCTTTTTTCCTGTGGTGAATAACCAATTAGAGAGTAGATATGATGTCGACATGAACGTTGTGGCAAATAAAAAATATATTTCAAGAGAACGGGATGTTAAAGTGAGTTCAGTATCAAGAAAGCCTAATATATACGAGTGTAGTAGAATGAATCCTCCACTTAAACTGATTCCTGCAATCAAGCCAATCAAGGTAGTAAAGAAGAATACGAATTTCTTAGAGTGGTCGCTTTTATTCGCTACTGAATACACAACAGCTGATACAGTAAAAACTCCAAAAAAAATGATTTTACGGAAAACCTGAAGGGTATTAAACTCTGTCTGGGCAATAGAATCATTAGGTAATACCCTGTCAGCGTAGACTATATCAAAATTTGCAAAAAATTCTAACCCGGCTGTCATAAGCATGATCCCGGAAAAAACAGGGAATAGCTTAACGGGCGTATAATGAATGTTTTTAAAATTGACATACTTCATGTCAAGACATATAAGCATGCTCAACACGAAACCAAGGATATGACCCAGCAGAATGCCGTTGATGCTCATGCCAAGCAGTACTGCAAAAATGAATCCTAAAAATAGTCTTCCTGCTGCTTCAAGATTCATTGAAATCACTGCGATTGTGTAGTTTTCCTCATTTTGCTTCAAACCTCTGAAGATATTCGCTATCACGCCGATCACAGCCAGGATAATCAGCAGCGCTGACGTTATTATCGTGCCACCCTCAAGAATTGATGTCAAAATATAATTAACAGGAATGAGAAGAACCGCAAATACGATTAAACAGATAATTGCTTTATTCTTAGCCCGGACCAGCGAATCTTTAACATTACGGAATAGTGAAAGTCCCTGGCTGGTGAATATACGCATGACAGCCAATGAAGGTATAAGTAGTATGAGAGAGGCGCTCGTGTAGGCGGTGTAGAGATTAAAAAGAGGCTCGTCAATCCGGAGCAGGATGATGTTAAGCAGGTAGTTAAGTCCATTTGCGATATTACCGCCAACAAACATTAATAAATTATTCTTGAGTAGTTGTCTTTTACCGTTATTTACTTCAATATTTTCGCTATTTCTTTCCATAAAAGCATGGTTATTATACATGGAGGATCATTTTTTATCATCAAGTGCCCAATTCGTAAGGTTATTCAACAAGGCAATAAAAAGCGAAGATACAATGATAATCGCAATCCTGGACAGTGAAATCGATGAAACCTGGATATCAGAATTTGAAATCGCGGAAATATAACCATTGCTGATTGTAAAACCACTTATTAATAAGCTAAATAAATATATCATTGCTACCGAAACGAGAAAATTAAACAGGCCAAAAGAGAAGAAATTAATTGGGAGAGTTAAAAACGAAATAGTCGGCCGTATGAATATCTGAAATACCGTCAGGAAGAGAGCTAAAAAAAGCATGGTTACTGGCGAATTAAATTCAAAACCGTGTAGTAGTTGATCTACAATGAATAGTATCGCAATAAAGGAAAAAAATCTTAGTACAGCTTTTTTCATTGCATGTATGTTTGCACATCTTCTTTGAAATGTAAAAAAAGCACAGCGAAAAAACTTTGCATAATTCAAAATATCAGTTAATATAGTCGTAGTAACTGAGCTGCTCGTATACATGGCGAAGAACAAAACAGAAAAACCTTTTAACCTTCTTTACAAGTTTGAACCACAAAAGTCAGGAATCGATAAACTATACGATTTCGTAATGATGCAAGGGCGAATGATTGTGGTTTTCGTCATGCTTATTATTATTGTTGCGTTTGTATTTCGTTTTCCTCTTGACCGTCAGTTAAATAATGAGATTAAACGCGCGGAAAAAAATGTGCAGAGGCTGGAATATTACGAAGGCGAAATCGAGAATGGATTTCGTGATACCCTCGCTAGGACAGAGTCCGCAAGAAAATACCTGGATACCTATCCGCGAGAAGAAGAAGCTCCTGTAGTTGGGCTTGCTGAAGATGAAAAAACCGGCCAGATAGAGGTTTACAGGATTCTGGAAAAAGCTTTAGAGATTAAAGAGGAGTTTGACGAGGATATCGTCCTGTATGAATATTCATATGAGAGTGATCCAGCACTGGAGGGACAAAGTATGTTAACCATTTCCGGGCTGGCTTCGACTAATCAAATTGCTGAAAAGTTCAGGGACACTATTCGTGAAGAAAAGAAGCTTGTGCGGGCAATAACCATGAGCAGTCGGTCCGCGGATGAAGGATTCGCTATCAATCTGGTTATTACTGTCAAGAAACCATAAAAAAACTACATTATGAGTAAAACCAACCATTCTAAAGTAAGCATTTACGATTTTTTTTATGCGAACAAAACCAGAAAAGCATACTCCATGCTTGGTATAAGTTTAATTCTTATTATTATTCTTGTAGTATTTGCTTTGCTGCCAACAATTAGAACTATCGGCAGAATTCGGGAAAATATCTCAGTTTATAAAGAGTTGAACGATACTGCTGAAACAAAAATTAAAGCGAGTCAGAATTTACAGTCCCAACAGAATACAACCAGCGAAGAATCGCCAGATGGTCTAAAGAATGAAATTGATTTTATGAATAAGGTCTTCTCACATGATTATTCTATTGAAAGTTTATACTTGAATATAGAGGAGAGGGCAGAAAAAAACGGAGTCAGAATAGTCGATATCGATTCAACATACGAAGTAGAAGGCAGTTCTGTCAGCTCAGAAGATTTTGACAGTAGTTCATATTCGCCTTCTACCTATTCATATGAACTTGATCTCAGCATCCAGAGCAAGGATACCGATGATCTGTTCGCATTTATAAATAGTATTGAAGGGCCTGACGAGTTTCCCATTTTTGCCAGAATAGGAGACATGTCGATTACTGACCATCGGTTTAAAATTGAAGAAGGGAGAGGAGATGAAAAGCCAAAGGAATACCTTGATGCTACAATGCAGTTCATCATTTATCTTGATGAGACCCGGTATGCAGAAGGAGGAGCGTTCGCTGATGATTTTTGAAGTAAGGAGCTGGGCTTTCTGTTACAATCCTGCATACGAACATGTTTAGTAAAAAAAAATTCACTGTAAAGATTGAGTTTCCTAACAAGCAAATACTTAAGTTGCTTGTAGTTGTTCTTTTGGTGTTTTTACTTATTTATCTTAAGACAGAAGTGTTGATACTTCTGCTGGCGTTCATCTTTATGGCAGCCTTTAAGCCGGCAGCTGAATTTCTTGAACAGCATGTTAAAATTCCCCGTGCGATCTCCCTCTTTACTGTGTATTTAGTTGTACTTACAATTCTTGGCGCATCAGTTTATTTTGTAGGTAAGCCGCTTTCGAGTGAAATTAATAATTTTGTGGAGAATACTCCAAGAATTGTAAATAATTTCGTAGCATCAGTTCCTTTTTTTAATGATCGTTTTAATGAAGAAGAGATAAGTACCGCAATTAATGAAAGTATTAACGGGCTTTTTGACAATTTTCGAAGTACATTTGATGCTATCATTAACTTCACTTTCGGTGCATTTAACATTGCTGTAAATATTATTACAATATTCATCATCTCGATTTATCTTTATCTTGAAAGGGAAAAAGTAATAAATTATATTACACGTTTATTCAATCTGGATAAGAAGCACTTTATGTATACCTACGAAAAAGTAGAAGTTCAATTGGGTGCCTGGGTACGCGGACAGCTATTACTTGGTTTGATAATTGGCTTCTCAACGTGGATTCTATTGTCACTGTTCGGGTTTAAATTTGCTGTTCCACTTGCTTTTCTGGCTGGATTGCTGGAGCTGATTCCAATTATTGGGCCGATAATAACTGGAATCCTTATAACGATTGTAGGTTTGAGCACGAGTCCGATTCTTGGCATAATAGGGCTGCTTATATCAGTTCTACTTCAGCAGCTGGAAAACAGTTTACTGGTGCCAAATATTATGAAAAAAGCAGTCGGTCTTTCTCCAGTGGTGACCTTACTATCGATATTAATTGGCGCGAAACTACTAGGATTGCTTGGGGCTGTTATTGCAATTCCTTGCGCAGCAACTGTATCAGTATTGCTTGATGTTTACATGCAGCATCGTTTAAACCATAATCAGGAAATGAATTAAGAATGATTACCTATTTACGACCAAAATTTGATAAATTTGTAGAAAAGTCAGTTAACCGTATACCGTTTTTAATTAAAATTCACCCGGATGTATTGTCACTAATGACTGTGTTTGCAGCCTGTATAACCGCTGGTCTGTTTATATCCGGGAATTATCTATGGGCACTTGCAAGCTTTATTCTAGGTTTTGTTGATGGGATTGATGGCGCTGTCGCCAGGGCGACGAAGACAAGTTCCGCGTGGGGGGGCTTCCTTGACGCGACTCTTGATAGAGTTACCGAAACTATCATAGCTTTCTCATTAGGTTTATCAGGTTTGATTAGCTGGCCGATTTGTTTCCTTGGAATTACTACAAGCTTATTAGTAAGCTATTTAAAGGCAAAGGCTGAAGCCGGACTCGGTATTGATAAAGTCGGTACGAATAACCTTTCAGTTGGTCTTGTGCAACGCTTAGAGAGACCCATATTCATTGCTGGTGGAGTGCTTGTATACGTATTTGTGTACCAGGGCACGTTTCTTGGTTACAACGCTGTTGAGCTGGTTACCATACTCCTTATTGTTTTGACAGTTATGACTTTTGGTATGAGAATGCGTGTAGCCTATCAATTATTTAAGGAGAAAAAAAACAAGAGTTAGCACTGCCTATACATTTCTGCTAAAATCGGCAACGTATGGAAAATCAAGATTACTATGAAATCCTTGGCGTTTCGCGGGACGCAACAGAAAAAGACTTGAAAAAAGCTTTCCGCAAGAAAGCAGCTGAACTACATCCTGACAGAAATAAAGATCCGAAAGCCCCTGAACAGTTTAAACAAGTTAATGAAGCGTATCAGGTTCTCTCAGATCCACAAAAACGAAGTATGTATGATCAATATGGATCCGCAGCATTTGCACAGGGTGGCGGAGCTGGTGGAGAGAGAGGAGGTTTTGGGGGGCAAGGTTTTGAATTTGATTTTTCGGAGATGTTTGGAGGGGCTGACGTTGAGTCTATGTTCGGTGATCAAAGTATTTTCTCTGATCTATTTGGTAGGCGAGGTGGAAGAACACGTATGAAACGAGGTGATGATATCGCAATCGCGATACATGCAACCATGCTTGATGTATTACATGGACCGGAAAAAGAAATCTCCTACCAGAGAGCGGTGCATTGTCCTCAATGTGGTGGAAGTGGTGGAGACAAGGTAGAACAATGCAGAACCTGTAATGGATCTGGACGAGTCGCCCAGGTAAGTCGTTCAATCTTTGGAAACGTACAGATGGTGAGAGAATGCCCTACGTGCCGGGGAACTGGGAAAGAGATAGTAGATAAGTGTACTAAATGCAAAGGAGAGTCAGTAGTTACAGAACAGAGAAGCTTTAAAATCCGTATTCCTCAGGGAATAGAGAACGGGATGAATATTCGCTTTCGGGGAGAAGGTAGTGCCGGGAAGTTTGGTGCTGAGCACGGGGATTTGTTTGTACAGGTAAATGTTCAGCCGGATACAAGGTTTGAAAGGTCAGGAGACGACTTGATTATAAAAGTTTCTGTGCCTGTATATTCATTAGTTTTAGGTGATGAGATACAGGTTTCTACGCTTGATGGCGATAAGAAAGTCCGTATTCCTGCGGGTCTTAATGTCGGAGAAGATCTTATACTCAGGGGGCTCGGTTTGCCAAACTTCAGAAGCAAAAAAAGAGGAAATATTCTATTAAAATTAGATATAAATATCCCTAAAAAACTTAAAAAAGAAGAGCGGGATCTGTATGAACAGTTACGTGCTATTGATATATCCAACGGAAAGTGAGTGTAATATTGAAAAAGAGTTTTTTTTAAGGCACTATGTAGGATATTGAAGCTAAGTTATGTATGGAGAATCAGTCTGATAAATCACATATCCACTTGCTGGATTCGTATAAGAATACGAAAGACAACATCCAGACTGTAAAATCACAACAAAAGACAGCGCGCAAACGTCCTCGAATGTCCAGGATTAGAAGTCTATACTACAAAGAAGGAAGGAAAGTTGATAGGGGTAACAGGAAGCAGGGTGCGCGCAAAGCACTTATTACAATTTTGCTACTTGTAGCGTGTTTATCTGTAGGTCTGTATTTTGTAACTAACTACAAAAGTACTAAGTTCCGCATGAATTCCGTCAAGTATGTGCAGCATGATATAATAAGGGATCAGGTATCGGATTATATGCAAAGTCAGCTTTACTTTAATCTTGATACTTCTGAGTTAGAAACTATGATTTTGGAAAAAAATAGTCTGGTAAAGGAGGTTGGTATTACAAAAAGTATTGCGCAAGGTCTTGTAATCAATATTACAGAACACACGCCACTTGCCTATGTACAGCATGCACCAAGTGGGACTAAATATATTGCCACAGAGGGAGTGGGTTTGATAAAATACTCTTCAATAAGTGCAAAACTCTACGAATTACAGTATACTGGTTCTGAATTGGATTCTCCTTTTATGTTAGATTTTGTAAGAAAAAGTATAGAATTCATTGATTCAACAGCTGAAATCGGGTATATAGGAACATACTCTTTTGATAATTTTGGAAATTTCTCTATACTAACTCCAAATCAGAAGGTTATAAAAGCTGATTTAAAAGAAAGCTACTTTACTATTGACGAACAATTCAAAGTGCTTCAAAATGCTGTAACTGAAGGGGGAAGCTTTAGTGAGATAAATTTACGCTTTAAATATTTGGTTGTAAAAAAATAAATGGCGAGGAATATAATAACTGCTATTGACGTTGGATCGTCAAAAATCTGCACGGTAATCGCGGCAATAAATGATGAGACTTCAGAGCCAAGTGTAATTGGTACTGCTGTAACTCCTTCTCACGGAATTAAAAAAGGCGTGGTTGTAAATATTAGTGAAGCTGTTGATGCAATTGGAGAATCTCTTTCTTATGCAGAGAAAATGGCTGGTATTGGTGTGTCACTTGCTGTTGTGTCAATTGATGGGAAAAATATTTTTTCAAATAATACTCGTGGTGTTATCGCCGTCTCAGGAGAAGAGATCGCGTATGATGATGTACAAAGAGCAATCGAAAGCGCGAAGACCGTTGCGATCCCGCAGCAGGTGCGGAAAATAATTCATGTTCTGCCTCGTGAGTTTATCGTCGATTCACAGGGTGGAATCCGCGAGCCCGTAGGCATGACAGGCTCGCGACTTGAAGTAGATGCTCATATTATTTCAGCGCTTACCACAACCGTGCACAATATTGATAAAGCTTTTCAGCAGCTTGGCTTACGCTCTGTTCCGGTATTTGGAGGGCTGGCGTGTGCAAGTTCCGTGTTGACAAATACGGAGAAAGAGCTTGGCGTAATGGTACTTGATATTGGCTATAGCACTACTGATATTACAATCTACCAGGAAGATGCAATCGCATACAGTGGTTGTGTTATCCTGGGTGGATATGCAGTAACAAGTGACCTTGCAGTTGGATTGCAGATCCCGAGTGAATACGCTGAAAAAATAAAACTCAGCGTTGGCAAGTTCATAGAAGAATCCTCAAAAAATTCTTCCCACGCGACTCGCTCTTCCAACGTTCCATCATATTTACGTGCGGATAAGGAGCAGATAGTTGAGAATAATGTGGAAGATGATGGGGATAAGGACTTGCTTGATATCTCATCACTACAGGTTCCAAATCTGACACATTTATCCCAAAGGATGTATGATGAAATTGTAGGGTGTCGGTTGGATGAAATTTTCCAAATGGTGGCAGATCAAGTGTCGCTGGCCGGTTTTTCGGTAAAACAACCAGCCGGAATAGTGCTTACTGGAGGTAGTGCAAATATGCAAAATATTGCAAAGCACTGCTCACGTTTCTTTGGTGTGTCCTGTAGAATTGGTGTCCCGCAAGGTTTGGGAGGTCCATTGATTGACGAAATAACTGGACCTGAATTTGCTGTAGTACAAGGTCTCATCTCAAAAGGGATTGAGTTCTACTCTTCATTTGGAGGATATGATGATATGGGTGGACAATCCGGCCCAAGCATTGTAAATAAGATAAAGGGACTTTTTAAAAACTTCGTACCGTAAAACATTGCTATGTTAATTAAACCGAACACACAAAATTTAGGAGCAAAAATAATAATATGTGGAGTTGGTGGCGCTGGAAACAACGCAGTCAATTCAATGATCGAATCCGGGGAAATCCAAGGAGTAGAGTTTATTGCAATTAATACTGATGAACAAGCCCTTGAGCGGTCACAGGCAGAGACAGTACTGGCAATCGGTAAGGATTTAACAAAAGGTTTAGGTGCTGGAGGAAACCCTGCCGTTGGTAAGCAGGCAGCTTCCGATAGTGTTGATGATCTCAGTGAAGCGTTGGCCGGTGCAGATATGGTATTTGTATCTGCTGGAATGGGGGGAGGAACAGGTACGGGTGCTTCTCCAATCATTGCTGGTATCGCGAAACAATTAGGAGCTTTAACTGTTGGTGTCGTCACGAAGCCTTTTCTTTTTGAAGGAACTACCAAACAGAATTACGCAGTACAGGGAATTGATGAATTGCGTTCAAAAGTAGATGCTTTGATTGTAATACCGAATCAGCGCGTGCTCGAAATCATAGACCGTAATGTAACCTTCAAACAGGCAATGCAGAAATCTGATGAAGTACTCCTTAATGCTATTAAAAGTATCTCCGATATTATTACGCTCACAGGACAGATTAATGTTGATTTTGCAGATGTTAAAGCCATTATGCAGGATGCAGGTACAGCGCTGATGGGAATGGGTGATTCCGGAAATAAAGAATCCCGGGCGGTTGACGCAGCAAAAATGGCTATAAATTCGCCGCTTCTTGATTATTCAATTAACGGCGCTAAAGGTGTGCTTGTCTCAATTCGTGGCTCTGCAAACCTTTCAATGACAGAAATCAGTGAGGCTGTAGAGGTTGTCAGGCAGTATGTTGACGAAAGTGCTAATATAAAATTTGGCGTAATTTTAGATGAAGATATGGGGGACAGTGTCGTTGTAACGGTACTTGCTACCGGATTTGATAGCGACCCTATGGAGTCCGAGTTTCGGCATGTTCCACACGAAGAAACACGAGTAGAAAGTTCCCCTCAACTGCGTCATTCAGACTACTCCGGAGGAAATAGTTCGACTCCTACAAACAATCCTTCTCCCCAGCAACAGAGTTCGCCATCCCAGGGGACTATGCAACAGAATACTCAGCAAAAAAAACGTAAAGATGACGATGATGGGGACGCGGATCTTGACATCCCAGCATTTATGAGGAGACGCAATAATTTATAGTGCAGGCCACGAATATACTTAAAAAAGCAAATATTGCACCATTCAATAATCCTTTATTTCTCGAAGAAGCATTTACTCACCGGTCTTTTAGCAGGAAGCATAATGAAAGACTTGAGTTTTTGGGAGATGCTGTATTGGAATTAGTGATTTCTGAACTTTTATTCCAGGATTTTCCTGACAGACCTGAGGGAGATCTTACCAGTTTCAGGGCTGCTGTTGTGAAAACAGAAAGCCTTGCTGAGGAAGCAAGTCGTCTTGATTTAGGAACTGTTATCAGGATGTCTAAAAGTGAGGAACAAACTGGTGGCAGACAACGACTGTATATTCTCGCAGATGTATTTGAAGCTCTCATTGGAGCTATATATATCGATCAGGGGTATGAGAATGCCAAGGCGTTTATCACGAAACACCTGTATTACAAAGTGCAGCAAATAGTTGAAAACAGGTTAGACATAGACTCAAAATCAAAATTACAGGAGTATTCCCAGGAAAAATTCAGACAAACACCTTTTTATAAAGTTGTGAAAGAAGAAGGACCCGATCACGAAAAAGTATTTACTGTTGTGACAGTTGTTGGAGATAAGATGTATGAAAAAGGTACCGGCAGGTCGAAGCAGGTAGCTGAGCAGGTAGCAGCACGAAAAACACTCGAAGTGCTTGGTATTATAACGTTAACAAGCGATGAGTAAGTTGATAGTTATTTATAATCGTTGACAAATCTATCAGCTTCTTTCGATACCTCGTCTATCGATTTTGTAGCATCAATGGTAATAGTTGGTATACCCTGAAAATACTCATCAGATAAGCACTCTTTCGTTTTCTCAACATATTCCTGGTATCTTCGTTCTACGACTTCCGGCCGATCGTCCAGACGTTGTTTCAATTGTTCCTGTGTAAAGTGAGCAGGTGGTGGATTATGCGTTAAATGATATACATTTCCATCAGGAGCAAGAACCCTTCCGGTAAGCCGTTCAAGAATTATCTCAAGTGGTGCTTCTAAAACAACTATCCATTTTAGATCATAATCATGGTAGTAACAAAACTTATCAAAAAGCCGTATCTGACTTTTCTTGCGGGGGAAGCCATCAAAGATTATATCTTTGCGACTGGAGTTAAGCTTCAGACGAGGATACTCGTAATCAAGTATTTCCTTCATCAATTCATCAGGTAACAGGTGACCAGCGTTAATGATTTCCTTAAGTTCAGGATGTTTTTCTTCTCGTATCCAGTCCCGTATCAACTCGCCGGTAGTGATATGCATATACCCAAACTGTTTTGATAATCTTCTGCCCAGTGTACCTTTTCCCACGCCATTAGGGCCAAATAGCAGTCCGATGGATTTTTTAGTCATTGCCTGGAATTGTACGGTAAAAACTACTCTTTGAAAAGCTTACCAAAGAGACTGTTGCACAACTTCTCCCCCTAGCCCTATACAATAAAAATTGCCATAAT
>JBMCLJ010000003.1:0-36470 GCA_048615375.1 Candidatus Dojkabacteria bacterium
TATATTCTACATACGTCCCGCCCTGATTGTCTTCCGTGGTAATCTTTACATAGAGTTCTTCAGTATAGGATTCTCTATTGGGTGATAGGTCAATTGCTATACTTAATCTGTTTTTATCGAGTTCTACAGGGGGTGGTGAATCTACTACTTTCTCTTCAGTATCCACCCGAAATATTTGGTCATCCGGATCATCAGGATTTTCCTGTTCGGTATACACTATCTGAGTTTTCACAAGTTCTGTTGAAAGCTTATGTGCCCACCCAACGATACGCGCGCCTTCTATGGTCAGCTTTCCACCTTGCTCATCAAACACCGTCTGATTAATGTCATATCTTTCATCAGTACTGGTCACTAAAGGAGGAAGTTCCGGTTGACTGCCAGTAATTTCCGGAAGGCGAAAGTTTAGCCAGCCATGTCCATTTTCATCATCATACCCTGCAGGTCCCATATCGATAAGCAATCCACGTATTTTTAAGATAACCTCTGCAGCGCTCAGTTCTGGATTGATTCCCCATACGAGCTGCGCCAGAGCAGCTACATGAGGAGCTGCTTGAGAAGTACCGGACATTACTCCTATATACCCCCTATCCTCGCAATGCTCTCGTGGATCCAGATCTTCTGGACATGTATAAGGAGGTACTGTAGAGGTAATCCTCTTCACCAGGCGCAACTACAACGAGACTACCAGGATGTACTGGTAATGACCACCTGCTTGAAAAATCGGTCAATCCCGTTGTGTTATCTGTGTTGCGGGCAGCACTTACATAGATTATATGAGAAGTATCACGTACTATTCTTCCAGGGGAACTAGGCAGGTCGGAACCATCATTTCCTCCAGCAATTACAAGTAAAACGCCTGCACCGGCTGCCTCTCTGCACGCTTCATCAAGTATAGGGTCTACAGATCCACCCAGTGACAGATTAATAATCTTTGCACCAGCCTCGACAGCCATCTGGATGGCCTGTGCGATTTCGAGAGAGGAACCATACCCCTCACGATTCAAACCTTGTATAGAGATAAGGTTTGGAGGCGCATCCGGGGAATTCAAATTCATACCGTTCACGAACGCTCCGTTATTTAGAGCCCCAATTATACCTGCTACATGAGTTCCATGACTATGCATATCTTCACCTGTTGCTGGAGAACCATCCATATTGGTTAACTCAGGCACAACAGTCAGATCTTGGTACCTGAGGTCGGGATGGTTACCGTCACCACCAGTATCAATCACCGCAACTTTTGGCAAGTCCCATTCAGAGGGCTCTACTCCTAACAGTCCTAATACTGCCAGTTGCCACTGTTCGCTTACTTCCATAGAGGATTCTTGAGTTCTGGTTGGTAGTATCTGCGCAGTATATATCCTGTTACGATGCGCGGTAATGCCCTGCTCAGCAAGTAACTCAATAACGTTGTCTTCACTACCGGGCGTGACACGGAGAACTTGAAACATTGAATCAATATTTTCAGCAACTCCAGCATTACCAGGCAGGACCGCACTTGCTAAATCACTTTTTGAACATAACATCAACACCGTATTCATCGCCGGCAACTCCCTCTACATGGTACGCCAGGTTAACGAAATCCTCGAAGACGCCCTGAATGCCTGTGAAATTTGCCACTTCACCCTCGACACTGATCCTGAAGAAATCATTGCCAGGGTAAAAGACAGGGTAGATCAAAAATCCCCTGAGTGGCTCCGCGAACACGTCAAATACATGCGAAGCTTCTACGATGACAGCTGGACAATACGCATCGACAATACTCACCTCAGCGCTGAGGATACACTACTGCGCATACGTAAGTATGTAGAAGAAGGAAAGGGACGGCTTAGCCAAATGCTTCATGATGAGCAAAGGGATGGTACATCCAGATAATTATCTTATGCTTGAATTTGCAGGCAACCCAAGGCGGATATGTAACCATCGAAGGAGCGAAGGATGGTGAGGCGTACAGGATTCGAACCTGTGACACGAGGCTTAAAAGGCCCCTGCTCTACCGACTGAGCTAACGCCCCTCTCAAGAACGGTTGAAGTATACTACATCTTCATAATTTGACCAATACCGCAGCAAACCTTCGTATTCTATTGCAATATCAATAATAGCTTGCTATCTTGTAAATATAGTAAACTGCCTATGTCGGGATCGATTAAAGAACAATTCAAATCCATGTCCCCTCGTAAAATCTCCATTTCTTTAATAGCTATTACCATGATATTCGTGCTTGGCGCGGTCGTCTTTGCCTGGAGGATGAGCAGCAGTTCTTCAGATGTTGGACCTGGTCCCTCTAACGCGTACGATGACAGCCCCTTTATTATTACCATTTCCCCTTCTGCCGTAGCGCAAGTAGATGATACTGACGATGACCTGAGCTTAACTCCTACTGAGATGGATGAAGATGATGTTGAGGTAACAGAAACAGAAACAGATGATGATCTTACCACTTCACCAACAGATGATGATAATGACCTCAGCGCATCTCCAACTACAACAAGCTCGATATTCGATGATGACTCCCCTACCGGCTCGACCGACATCCATACCCCGACTGGGACAACTTCCATGACTTTGACAGAAAGCCCGACAAGCTCCTACGACGAGAACGACTATGGATACTCCGGCTCAGAATCAACTACCCCAACAACTGCACTGCCTACAGCAGGAATTCTTGGAGAAAACACACTATGGTTCATAATCATGAGCCTGGGGATGGTTGTTACCTCGAGCTTGATCATCGGGCTGAGGACTAAGTCAAGATTCGGAGATGACCCCGTAGGCAAGGCAATCCGCACACTGAAAAAAGATAAATAACAGTTGAATTTTATAAGATTGCGGTACTTCCAAAAATTGCACACTCCTCCTATAATGATTATCG
This sequence comes from Candidatus Dojkabacteria bacterium, assembly GCA_048615375.1. GTDB lineage: Bacteria > Patescibacteriota > Dojkabacteria > JAOAGR01 > JAOAGR01 > JBMCLJ01. The sequence goes on from JBMCLJ010000003.1 coordinate 2,874, forward strand.
CTTATGTCAAATTATTCAAAAGCAGTAGAGTTACTCAATTCCCACATAAAGAATGAAAACTTGAAAAAACATTGCTATGGCGTTGAGGCATGCATGAGGCAATACGCTCACGAACTCGGGGAAGATGAAGAACGCTGGGCAATTACGGGTTTACTCCACGACCTCGATTGGGAATCACACCCGGAAACACATCCGAATACACTTATCGTTTGGCTCAAAGATGCCGGGTTTGATGATGAGATAATTACTGCAATTCTGGGTCACGCGTACCCTGACAGGACAGATGTTCCCAGGACTACTACGATGGCTCATCATCTCTTCGCGTGTGATGAACTTTCAGGGTTTATAGTAGCGTACGCGCTGATGAAACCAGGCAAACTGAACGATGTTGACGCGAAAGGAGTAGGTAAAAAACTTAAAGACAAACGCTTCGCGGCCGGGGTAAACAGGGACGATATTCACACAGGAATCAAAGAAATTGGAGTAGACACCGAAACACATATCACCAATGTGATCAACGCGTTACGTAATGAAAAAAGACTAGGTTTATCGTAAGCATTAATCCCTTATGGAACAACAAGGCACGAATAAAAAAATTAAACTCGACACGAAGAGATTTAAAGGTATCATTTTTGACTTTGACGGGACGCTGGTTGATACTGAGAAGATACATTATCAGGCATTCCAGTTTTCCCTGAAGAAGGTCGCAGGTGTAGAATATGTTTCTTTCGAAGATCACTCGAACGTGTATACCGGGACAGGAGGAGAATTTATCATTACCCAGGAGTTACAACGTCACCAGGTCACGAATGTAACCACCGACCAGGTACTTCAGGTTAAGAAGCTCGCATTTGCGAGGTTAATAAAAAAAGAAGGATTGAAAACCATACCGGGTGCGGTCGATATCCTGAAAGAGCTTGGACGCAAACAAGTCAGCAGTACTGTGGTTTCCGGGGGGTATAGAAGTTCTATTGAACAGGCGATGAAAATTGCGAATCTTTCAACTGATTATTTTATATCGATTACTTCCCGGGAAGATTATGAAAAGCCAAAACCAGACCCGGAGGGTTTTTTAAAAGCGGCAGAAGCTATGGGACTGGAACCTTCCGAATGTCTTGTATTTGAAGATGCGCCAAACGGTATCGAGGCCGCGCAGCGAGCCGGGATGAGTCACATCGCGATCGCGAGATATGTTTCTGAAGAACGATTCCGTGAAATAGACCAGGCTATACTAACCATACAGGAATACTCAGAAATTGCGGTGTACTAGAAACTATTTCTACTATATAACCACAGTATATAACTTATAGTTTATTTGTGATACAATAGTCTACTATGGTCGCAGATAGTGCGCCTCGTCCAGGAGCTGAGCAAAGTCCAGATCTTGATTTATCGCCACTCGTTCAGATTGAAGATGTTTTTCTGCGTCCTACTCCGCACGCTGATCTGGATCCACACATGCAGCAAACTAAATCCTGGCTGAATAGTTGTGCTGATGAAGGCCAAATGGATTCATTAGTACTAGAACTAATTGGCAAAGTAACTGTTGATAATAATCAAGCTTACCCCGTAACCCATGAAGTAGCTATATTCAGGCTAGCTGACTTACGAAGAAACTTTGATAGAGCTGGAACCGAAGAAACTGCTTGTCAGCTCATTGACTATGCAATAGAACTTGTATTCCAATGGTTCGTAGAATTCTATAACTCGTCTCCTGAAATAGCACCCATGGCACCAGCAGAATGTTTAAATAGAATTATTCGTTTACGACAAGCAACAGCAATAGCTCATTCTCAAACTCAAGCCGAGAGCAAAGGGATACTCTATGTGCACTTTAATGACATGGAGGCTGTTATGGCTCATCATAATAATGTCACGGATACAGGCCAATTGGCACAAACGTACAGTAATGCTATTTCAGCAAGTCATTATCCTACATTAATACATAAGGTTAATACTACTGCAGTGGCAGCACCTCTGAATTCAACTCATTCACCTCAAGCCCCCATCTTTACTACTCGTAAATTGCGTCACGAACAACAAGCGAGAAGCATATTAGAAAAAATAAATACTCCTACAACGAAGTCGTCTATGCCAGCTACTATTGAACAGCAGACTAGATCAACGAAGCAAATCTTTCCAGAATGGCTACTTAAAACATCTAAAGCCATTTTACAATCATTTTTTGGTTAACCTTGTCCCATTTGTACCCCCAAGTGCATTACTATGTATATAGGCCGTACATACTTCAATATAACAAGAGAGGCTTTCGCTAATTAACGAATACATGCTAGAATGAACCGTAATAATAGATTTACAATGCTCCAGCTCCATATACAGGAAATCATCCGTGTTACGAGTGCGGTAGTAGGGATGGAAAAAAAGAAAGAGTACCAGGAACCTGCATTCGCATCCATCGGTGCTCAACTTATAACCTATCTCTCGGTAATACCCGCCTACACAGATTCGGCAGTAACTGAGGAGAAAAAAACAAAACGTAACACCACACGGGATGATAGTTATCCAGATGCTGAGGAAAAAAACATCGCGGAAGTAAAAGCAACTCTCGAGGCAATGAAGCAGGAACATGCTGAAGAGACGGAAGCACAAGAGAAAAACAATGAGCCTTCTACCATAAAAAAAGTCGCCATGACCGTAAGCATCGTCATACTCATCATTGGAATAATTGCAGAAGGGCTTCTCACAATCGGGCTTCTTTCCGGCTCATTTTCATCGAAAGGACTTTTACAGGGTCTGACCGCGAAAACTGAAGAGCGAAACACTTCTCAAACTACAGAAGCATTGCTTTTTGAAAATAAGCTGAGTACTGACATGCTGGAAACTCAACGTGCTCACAACCTCACCAATGCTAACCGGGCGCCAACTGAACCACGTTACTCCCTGCTTTCTAAAAATGAAGCGGGTTCATTCATACGCTCGCTCCAGTTCAAGGGCGGTCTCTATGTACTTTCCCAGGAAGGAAAACGAAATAATGAATACATCGTGTACAACAACTTGTTCTATAACGGAGAAATTGACGAAGAAACCAGTTCAAAACTTAAGTACCTCCAGCAGCTTCACCACCAGAAAGTAGAACAAACCAAATCAGGAACTGTTTCCGTTCAAGTACCAAAAGGCCGAAAACTCGATCTGGCTGTCTCACAGGCAATTTATCGCGGACAACAAAAAACTACAGCGACTACGCCGGAAGACATCCATGTACAAGTCGGGAGAATTTCCTATGACCCTTTTATTGAAAAAGTAAAATACCACTTCAACCATAGCTACACCGGCAATTCATACTCACCAGGAGACATGTCAATAGAAGTAGATATCGATGAAGCAATCGGCATGATGAAAATGTCGGGTAATATTGTATCTCTAGGAATCGGTGTAAACTATTACAGCGCCAAAATCACAAATGTCATGGCCGTAATGAACCAATTAAATCAGTGGGGAGATGCCGGCATTGGTGGAAAAGTCAATACAACTGATATTGTGGGACTAACCCAACCCCGACCAAAACTTTTTGAATATGGCTACGTGTACGGACTTGGTCGAGTGGATGACGAAACAGTCACTGTGCTGGCAGGCGGAGCTTGCTTCGGTCAGACAGCTATGCATACAATTATTGCTCTCGCCCTTGAAGAGTACAGTATTGATTTCCAGGTTCTGAAGCAAAATAAACATACGAAACTCCGATACGTGCTCTCCACCAATAATCCCAATGTTACTCAAAAAGCACAGGACTGGTACGACGTTACAGGTTTTTACGACAGAGTGACCGGTATCTCCGCAGGGTCAATTATCGATATTAAAAGCGATCGTAAACTAAGAGTTCGTTTTGTACCTCTCCAGGTAGATGAAGGAAAAGAACTTCTCAGAGGTGTTGTAATGGCAGAGGAAATGATGGATCAAACATAGAGAAAAATTCATACCCGAAACGTAAACTCGATCTTTAACATATCCTTTTTTCTTATTCTATACTTATTTTTCACCTTCGCGTTCAAAGCTCTAAAATGAGTACCATCTCCCTTTGGTAAAAGCGAAGTCTTCCACTCATAATCTTCAACCCTCGCCACAATAGGAACTAAACCCCGATCTGCCATCCCCCTGCTCATCTACGAATGACAGATACCAGGTACGTAACTCTAAATATCAAAATAGCTTACCAAGCCTCAGCTCCGATCTAATACACCTGTCACAGCGAAGTAGCGTTATGAGAAAGCTCCTGAGGAGCGTAGAATGGTGGCGATAGCTGGATTTGAACCAGCGGCCTAAGGTTTATGAATCCTTCGCTCTAACCAACTGAGCTATATCGCCAAATCGGATTAACAATTGGTACGTACCAATTGTTAATTTACTTGTGGATTATAAAATGTATTGATTGATTGAGCAACTTTTATAGCTTAATCTCTGCTTCAATGAATTCATCAAGATTTCCATCGAGAACCTGCTCAGGATTATTTGACTCCACATTGGTTCGCACATCTTTCACAAGCTTATAAGGATGCAGCACATAGTTTCTAATCTGATTTCCCCATCCGAAGGTTTTATGCTCGCCTTTCAACCTCGCTTCTTCAGCCATCTGCTTTTCCAGCTCAATCTGATAAAGCTTTGCCCTCAACATTTTCATTGCCCTATCCCTGTTTTGCTGCTGACTTCTTTCGACTGAGCACTGGACTTGTAATCCAGTTGGCTTATGGACAATCATTACCTTGGTGTTTACCTTATTTACATTCTGTCCACCCGCTCCCCCTGATCTGCTTGCCGAAAAACTGATATCCTCAGGTTTAATAGCAATCTCAATATCATCTTCAATGACAGGCAATACCTCAACACCAGAGAACGAAGTCTGGCGTAACCCCTGGGCGTTAAACGGGGAGACCCGTACAAGACGGTGAGTCCCTGTTTCCTGCTTCAAAAACCCATACGCGTAGTTTCCAACAATCTCACACGTGACCTTTGCAATGCCAGCTTCATTCCCTGAAACCAGATCAGTTATTTCCAGTTTCCAGCCCTTTTTTTCCGCGTACATCCGATACATGCGTAATAACATTTCTGTCCAGTCACAAGCTTCAGTCCCCCCCTGACCTGCGTGAATGGTAAGAATTGCGTCGGACTTATCATATCTTCCAGATAAGAACGTCTTTAACTCAATACTCCTGAATTCCTTTCCCAGCGAGTGCACCTCTTCATCAAGCGTACAAACCATTCCCGCATCAAGTTCCGCACGCATCTCTTCAAGCTCCGCGAGCTCTTTTGCTTTTCCTGTCAAACTCTCAACGGTTGCAATTTCTTCACTGACACTGGCAAGCTTTTGTGAAATTTTCTGTGCGTTTTGTTGGTCATTCCAAAAGTCAGGAGATTCTGTCTGCCGTTCAAGATGCTCTTTTTCTTCCTTCAGCCTGGTGATATCCAATTTTTGTTCTAGAGCGCTGATCTGGTTTTGAATTTCATGGATTGTCATAGTTACTCCTGGACATTATAACAGGAAATTATAAAGGGAACGCATGTCAGCGTTCCCTGTACAATAACTGCTGTTAATGGTTACTCGACGACTTCGCCTTCCTTTGGTCCTTTTTTCTTCTTTTCCTTGTCTTCTGTCCCAGACTCGCCTCCGTCACTTTCTGAACCTTCTGCCTGACCTTCGTCTGGTTGGGTGGCTGAGGCTACTTTAGCAGTAATGTCATACACTACCTTTGAAGCTTCTTCAGTTAGCTGCTTTAAAGCTTCAACTGAAGGTGCGGATTTTTCGAGCTCTTCCTGCAGTTTTTTCTTTTGTTCTTCAAGAGAGTTCTTATCTGTATTATCGATTTTTTCACCATTTTCGCTCACTAAGCGCTCAATTGATGTTACTACAGAATCAGCGTTGTTCCTCGCGTCTGCGAGTTCCTTCTTCTGCTTGTCTTCATCTGCATATTTTTCAGCCTCTTGAACCATCTTCTCTACTTCGTCTTCTGAAAGATTGGTACTCGCTTTAATCGTAATATCCTGCTGCTTACCGGTATCCTGATCTTTAGCGGAAACTTTTAAGATACCATTCGCGTCGATATCAAAACTCACTTCAATTCTTGGTACGCCACGTGGAGCTGGTCTGATACCTTGAAGCTGGAAGTCATCAAGAACTTTGTTATCGGCTGCCATGGGACGCTCACCTTGCAGAACCCTGATTTCTACAGCCGGCTGATTATCTGCAGCGGTACTAAATGTCTGCTTTTTTTCTACAGGAATAGTCGTATTACGTTCAATCAGCTTGGTCATTACACCGCCTTCCGTCTCGAGACCCAGTGACAATGGTGTTACATCAAGCAAGGTGACGTCGTGTACATCGCCGGTAATTACTCCAGCCTGTATTGCAGCTCCAATAGCTACCACTTCATCTGGATTTACACCTTTATGTGGTTCCTTACCGAAGAAGTTTTTTACTTCTTCCTGAATCTTCGGCATTCTCGTCATACCACCAACCATCACAATCTCATTGACATCACTGGTAGATTTACCTGCATCTTCAAGCGCTTTCTTGACTGGCTCCATTGTCTTCTTGATCAGATCAGAAACAAGATCCTCATATTTGGCACGAGTCAGATTAATGTTCAAATGCTTTGGTCCACTTTTGTCAGCTGTAATGAATGGAATATTTACCTGAGTCTGGCTGACAGAAGAAAGTTCAATCTTTGCTTTTTCTGCAGCTTCTTTTAACCGTTGCAGAGCTGCGATATCTTCCCTGAGACCAATACTGTTGGTCTTCTTGAATTCATCAGCAAGGTAATTAATCAACGCCTGGTCAAAGTCATCACCACCAAGGTGGGTATCGCCATTTGTCGATAATACTTCAAATACTCCATCACCAATCTCAAGAATTGTAATGTCAAACGTTCCACCTCCCAGGTCATACACCGCGATCACTTCATCACTTTTTTTATCGAGACCGTAGGCCAGCGCGGCTGCAGTTGGCTCGTTGAGAATCCGCTCCACCTCCAGACCCGCGATCTTACCGGCATTTTTTGTCGCCTGACGCTGAGCATCATCAAAGTAAGCAGGTACGGTAATAACAGCTTTATCTACCGTATCACCGAGAAATTTTTCCGCGTCTGCTTTGAGCTTCTGCAGAACCATGGCTGAAATTGCTTCGGGAGCTTTCCATTCATCGCCGTACTTGATTTCTACGCCGCCACTGGGTGATTTGCGAATTTCAAACGGTAAGATTTTAATATCGCGTTGCACTTCACCGTCATCGAATTTTCTACCGATAAGTCTCTTTACAGAGTAAAATGTATTTTCAGGATTGAGCACAGCCTGGTTTTTTGCTGAGATCCCAACCATACGTTCCTCTCCTGAGAGCGCTACAATGGAAGGAGTGGTATTGTTTCCCTCTGCGTTAGGGATTACTTTAGCACCTCCAACGGCTTGCATATACGCCATACAGGAGTTTGTTGTTCCTAAGTCTATTCCTATTATTTTTGCCATATTATTTTTATTGTTTTCACACGTACTAGCGTTTCGGTGCACGCGTAACACCGTAGCTAGGTTGATAGTACAAAGAATTTACAAAATTAGCAAGCCCTGAATGAGAGTGCTAACATTTTCACCTTCACGCGTACACGTCAATAGCGTACACTACAGAATGCAGATCAATATTTTGGACAATACAGTGCAAACATTTTTCTCCGATCTTCCGTATGGACCGTTACTTCAGACAGTTTTACGACAGCGGTGTCAAGATGAGTCTGCCATACACGAGTATTTGAAAAAAGATCATAAGCTTTATGATCCTTATACAATATATGGTATGCAGCCTGCTGTTTCCTATATCGAAAACGCGATAGCAAAAAATGCCAGTTTTGCTATACATGGGGATTTTGACGTAGACGGTGTATGCGCAACAACTATTCTCTGGGATTACCTGTACTACCAGCGGGGAGTCACGTGCACACCAATAATCCCCAATAGAGTTGATGAAGGGTACGGACTTTCTGACCAGACAGTGCAAAAAGCGATAAACAGTGGAGCGGATGTCATCATTACAGTTGACTGTGGTATAACAGATATTGAGATAGTCCAAAAGTATCGTACGAGTATTGATTTTATCATCACAGATCATCATCAATTTCTCACAGATGAGAAGAACAGGATTATGCTGCCCGAAGCACAGGCTGTTGTGCACTCAGCCCATCCCGAGGGGAAATTCCCGGTCATGATTTCTGGTGCTGCAACGTCCTGGCAACTGGTAAGAGCTATTGAAATACACAGGGAAAAACCAGAAGTAAACGTAGAAAGCTACCTGGATCTCGTCGCGCTGTCGACAGTATGCGATATTATTCCTCTGCAAGGAGAGAACAGAAAACTTGTCCAGGCAGGTCTTAAGGTACTGAACGAAAATCCAGGAACAGGAATCTCTGAGCTTATTCAACACTGCAATATTTCGAACCCCATTGATACATTTCACTGCGGTTTTGTACTTGGACCACGATTAAACGCCGCGTCACGGGTCACGCATGACGCAATGGATGCACTCAGATTGCTCGCGACCAGGAACCAGCAACAGGCAACGCGGCTTGCTGTAAAGCTTGACAGCCTCAATACAGAACGGAAACAGTTGACCGAAACGTATATTGCACGTGCTGAACAACACATTGATAACAAGAAAAAAGGCATAGTTATCATAGATAAAGCATGGCCGGAAGGTATTCTTGGGTTAATAGCCGGCAGGCTTGCAGAAAAATACCAGAGACCTGTGTACATAGGTTCTATAGACAGCAAAGGTCATATTATTGGGTCATCCCGGTCTCCGCTGCGTTCATTTCCACTGCATAAGTCACTTGAATATGCCGCTTCCCACCTTGAACGATACGGCGGACATATGCAGGCTGCAGGATTTGCAAGTACTGAAAAATTGATTCATGGTTTCGAAGATACAATTCTCGAATATATAGAGCGGTGTACACAACCGGATGATTTTTTGCCTGCAATCGATGTTGATATAGAAATTGGCGATATAAGCACAATCACCCTTGAAGAAATCGGGGAGCTGTCTCTTCTTGAGCCATTCGGACTCGGTAATCCAAAACCGTTGTGCTTACTTCGTGCCTGCAAGCTACTTGATTTCAAAATGGTTGGAAGTCTACAAAATCATGTAAAAATGAAGGTAGTCCATGGCAGTACTCCAGTAGATGTGATAGGATTCAATATGCCGGACATAGCTGAAAGACTTTCTATAGGGAAAGACATTAATCCTGTGGGGCATTTGCGAGTCAATGAATGGAATGGATCCCTATCGCGGGAACTTGAGTTACAATATCTTGAAGATCAGGAAAGCTGATTTCGAGCAGATACTATATGTAGAATATGGATATATACAAACAAAACATAATCGACCACTATAAACATCCACGTAATTACGGAACCATTGAGAATGCTGATTACGAGCTCCATGAAGTGAATACACTGTGCGGTGACGGTCTGCGTTTTTTTATTAAACTTGATCAAGAAAAAGAACGTATACTGGAGGCATCATTTGTTGGAGAAGGATGCGCTATTTCACAGGCTGCTGCTTCAATGCTCAGTGAAGAGCTGGCTGGCATGAAGCTTACAGAAGTAAAGGGACAACTCACCAAAGAATTTATTCTAGAACTACTTGGTATTGAAGTGAATCCTGCACGAATGAAGTGTGCCTTATTGAGTCTCGAATGTATACACCATATGTTTAAGCAACTAAAAGCTTCTGAACACCCAAAACATCACTAATGCGACCTGTTTTTACTTGATACTCTACATCAAGTATACACCTGTTCACACTGAAAAGTTTTTCACGATTAAGAAGCTGTTTTTGATTATAAAACTCTTTCACGAAGAAGTAGCCGATACGCATGCATTCTTTAAAAGAACTCCCTTTCGACACAGCTTCCTGTAGCTTAATTGCGTTAAGTACATAGTTGTAGAAGCTATAAAGTATTTGCATTGGCGGCGTGTTCAGCTCCAGTAAGCGATTTACTTCGTTGAGGAGGTTTGTGCTTTTTTGAAGGTTTCCTTCCTGAAGCTTAGTATATAAGAACAGGCTTCCAACTTCCCATATTTCCGTTTGATTGAGTGAACGAAAGCATAATTCCCTCACAACTGTAGCGTCAATCTCGTTTGCACGGCTGGATGCGAGGTAGTTTCGTAATTTCATAATCTCATTGCTGATATGAAACAAATCTGCACTTGTGTAGGCAACGAGTAGTTTTGATGCTTCCGGTGTAATAGCAACGCTTTTTGTAATGTCACGCAGTATGTCATTTTCTTTCGGAGTATTGAGCTCTGCAACATTCCCGAACGCCCGAGCAGTTTTACATATATCAAAGTTTTTTGGTATCTTGCCATAGTGGAATAAGCACAGATCATTTTCAAATGGCTCCCCCTGTTTAATAAATGCAGTCAAATCTTTGACAAAACAAAATAATTTTTTTCCATCCAGTATACCTCGAACAATTACGCATCCTTTTGTGAGAAACAAGTCCTGTGAATATAATGCCTGGTATAGAGATTTAAATGAGTCAAGTTCATCCCCGAAAAATTCAGTGATTTGTACACCTTCTTTTTCCAAAGCTTGCTTTTTTTTCTGCATGGCTCTGAAGATATGGTAGTCACAATCTCCATGTACCAGCGAAATTTTATCATTTGTAGAACTCATGATGCATTGGTTGGATACCCTCTAACATAGCTTGCCTGGAGTGCATCATACGCTTTTTTATTCGATTTGAAAAAAAAATCTCCAACGTCCCCAGCCAGAGGAATAAAACTCAACCCAACATCAGCCAGAGTCAGCAGAAATATTTTTCTGATTACTTCACCAGGTAAACGCAATTTCCACGCTATCCATACCATGTACAGACCAAAAGCTCCCGTAATGACATCACCGGCGAAAGGAATAAGACCCACTATCGGGTCAATACCAAAACGGTATCCAAAAACCGAAAAGTTATTATCGAGCAAACTGGAAATTTCCTGAGCGTATTTTAAATGTTTATCCATACTTATTTCTTGCAATTTTACATCAGGCATGGTCAATTTACATATCTTCGATAAAATATAATCGAAATTATCATGAAACGGAAGTTAAACCTCGCAGTCATCATATTGCTTATTGTAGCATGCTCTCTATTTTCCATATCAACATTACCAGGAGAGGTACAAGCAATGAGCAGAAAAATGCCCAGCTTCTATAAAACAGAAACGAAACACATAGACACTATCTCCTCATCCAAACCTGTCACAATAGCATCTTCCTTTGTATTTAATTATCTCACAATAATTTTTCACCAAAAAGAATTTAACGAGGAGCTATCGTATAGTTATCAAACCTCGTTAATCGGCAGGATCTGGTCAGAAACGTATACACGGACGGCACACGGCGAAAAATTCATACAGTAGCTGCGGACACTCTTGCAGAAGAACAAACATATGACGCGGAACATACCACCACCAACAGTGTAACTGCGTGGCCGGAACGATTGGACAGACTGTCACAATACGTACAACTAACCGTTGATAACCCCTCAAATCTTACCAGTATCACCGTTACACTTACCTATGACCCTCCTCGCAGCTTCAGTCTACAATCTGCTGAAGTAAAAACCATTGAAAATATTACCTATGTAACACGTGGGGGATGGCAGTGTCCGGACACGAATACTGGTTCAGACTATAATGGTAACTGGCCTGCGTGGAATCCAAGCTATTATCCTGTTTCTCATTTCATTATTCATCATACAGCAACTACGAATAATGCAACAAACTGTGAAAGATTTCAATCCTACATTAGTAACTTTAAAACTGCTGCCTGACGCACTTTTTCGGCTGTCTGGAAATCATTTCAATCCTACATTAGTAACTTTAAAACTTTTAAGCCGTTTTAAGGCCTCTGATTTTTTTGAGAATTTCAATCCTACATTAGTAACTTTAAAACTAGATTCGATCTGTTAGCTGCAATCGCTGTCTACTAATTTCAATCCTACATTAGTAACTTTAAAACCGTAGACCGGTACTATAGACCACTTCTAGGCGATCTCATTTCAATCCTACATTAGTAACTTTAAAACATAGTCTTTTATTCCGTCTAGTCGATCATCAGGGTAATTTCAATCCTACATTAGTAACTTTAAAACGCAGAAATACTAGAGACCAGGGCGTGCTTAAAACACTATTTCAATCCTACATTAGTAACTTTAAAACTACTTGCCGGTGTCGTGTAGTTTTTTTAAAATCTGTTATTTCAATCCTACATTAGTAACTTTAAAACAATTCCCGGGCTACTAGTCTATGTACCGGTACTGCCATTTCAATCCTACATTAGTAACTTTAAAACTTGGTATTCTCGTAGTTGCATATTACCCCCAGCCGTATTTCAATCCTACATTAGTAACTTTAAAACGATACATGGCGGAATGTGGCACTACACCGGCCGAAATTTCAATCCTACATTAGTAACTTTAAAACTCCAGTTCCCCTAGGCTCCAAATATCCCTCTGCCATATTTCAATCCTACATTAGTAACTTTAAAACGTCTGTAAGTGTTTTCCATGCGCGCTGGTAGCTCTATTTCAATCCTACATTAGTAACTTTAAAACTTGTACTGCGTTCACGCCAAGTATAGCTGCAATCTGATTTCAATCCTACATTAGTAACTTTAAAACGATAACGACGCGTATGGTCGATAAGTTAGACCGCATTTCAATCCTACATTAGTAACTTTAAAACTTCATCGAGCTTTCGGAGCATATGTCTGTGCCCTGATTTCAATCCTACATTAGTAACTTTAAAACCAATATCCGCAACCTTCCTTAAAGGGCTTGTTTTAATTTCAATCCTACATTAGTAACTTTAAAACAGGATGTTAAAGACGGGCGACCCGAAGCTATCCCAATTTCAATCCTACATTAGTAACTTTAAAACCATATGACACAAGATCAATGACACTACCGCGTTCATATTTCAATCCTACATTAGTAACTTTAAAACAAGAACATGTACACTGGCACAGAACCCCTAAGCAAATTTCAATCCTACATTAGTAACTTTAAAACGGGTAGAACGCCTACCCTATTTCTACCCTTTTTTTTATTTCAATCCTACATTAGTAACTTTAAAACGCCGGTATCCCTGATCATAGCCAACTTCTTGGCTTAATTTCAATCCTACATTAGTAACTTTAAAACGAGTAATGATGGATAAGCACCTTCGAGCTATTCGCTATTTCAATCCTACATTAGTAACTTTAAAACCAGAGGATGGGGAAGTAGAGAGGTTATTTCATTTATATTTCAATCCTACATTAGTAACTTTAAAACTTTACTGTCCCTCGTAGGCTTCTGGTGCTCATCCTTATTTCAATCCTACATTAGTAACTTTAAAACCTTCCAGCAGGTCTCCCTTGTAGCTCTTGATCAGTTATTTCAATCCTACATTAGTAACTTTAAAACCTCTACAAGAGTTAGATACATATAAAACAAAAAAAAATTTCAATCCTACATTAGTAACTTTAAAACAAAAATAATTTTCCTTTCTTTTTTTTGGTTAAATAAATTTCAATCCTACATTAGTAACTTTAAAACAAAATCAAATGCTCAGGATTAAGACAGAAAAAAAATATTTCAATCCTACATTAGTAACTTTAAAACTTGGATGCCCATAGCTGCAACCTCGAATGATATGCAAAATTTCAATCCTACATTAGTAACTTTAAAACGAACCTATTATCGTATATGAACACTATATATGATACATTTCAATCCTACATTAGTAACTTTAAAACTCTTATTCGGAAATAATACCCGGGAATCTAGGAATTATTTCAATCCTACATTAGTAACTTTAAAACCTCTACAAGAGTTAGATACATATAAAACAAAAAAAAATTTCAATCCTACATTAGTAACTTTAAAACCAGAACCTATAGAATTATTCACCCCTGGGAAAAAGTATTTCAATCCTACATTAGTAACTTTAAAACCGGGCGCCGAGTCGGGAAAACTTATAACTTTGTGCAGATTTCAATCCTACATTAGTAACTTTAAAACCATATCCCTACAGCCAAAAACTGCTCATAGTGAGATGTTATTATGTTGTAAAAGAACTGGGTCGGATGCTTGTTCCTGGATGATTGTATCCCAAAGAAAACATAATTTAAAGTATCGCATTGGAACAGGATTTGGTTAAAATCATTGGGATATTCCAGTATACTCGAATATATTTCGAAAGACTCTAAAGCCCTCACTTAGTACATTGAGCAATAGCACCGGTAAGTTGTAAGAATTGTATGAAAAACCAGTTTACATAGTGGTTGTAAATGTGCTCATGAAGGATAGAACATTACAGACTTGCGGTATATATGCGTTATATAGTGCATTCGGATTCATAAATTTCTATAATTATCAGCTCATGAAGGAAGCATTTCAGTATCATCGTATCGTGTGGCTTCATACCCGGATGAAGCGGGGTAGTGTTGGATGGGATGATTACCAGGATGAGTTTGGGCTGTCGAGGAGATCGCTTTCCAGGGATATTGAGTGGCTGGGGAATCGATTTAATGCACCGGTTATCGTGAAACATGGTCGATATACGTATAGCGACCAGACCTTTGATCTACCACAGATGGCCGTGACAAGAGATGAAGTTATTGCCTTGTATAACGCTATTCCACTCATTGAAGAGTTTCAGGGGACACCGGTTTATGATACGCTTGCGAAAGTTGTACACTCGGTAGGACATAATGGGCTGAATGATGAATATAGTGGTGATATGAGGATGTCACGTCTGAATCGAAAGGAAATAGGGCTAGATTGGGAGGTTTTTTCTGTGATTGCGAAAGCTATTGGGGATAAGGAGACGCTGAGTATGGAATATCATTCTTTAAGTAGTTCCTCGGTCACTATGCGTGAAATTGATCCATACCATGTGTATGTGTATGAAAGTGAGTTTTATCTCGCGGGTTATTGTCATGTACGTGGAGAGGTTCGGGATTTTAACTTGCAGAGAATAAAGAAGCTGGAAAGAACGGGTAAGAGTTTTACTTTTCTTGATGATTTTTCTCTTTCGGATTACCTGGGCAGGAATCGGTGGGGTATTATGAAGGGTGGGAAGGTTGAGGAAGTTACGGTGAAGATTAAGGAGGACCGGGTTTATGAAGTAACTGAGGATTTTCCCTCAAAATTCAGGGAGATAAAAGACAGCACTGAGGAGTTATCTATGTCCGATCCGGGTGGTTGGAGATTTTTTGTGGTCGAGGCCGATATTTCTAATGAGTTTATTAACTGGATATTGTCAAAGCATGGAGATGTTGTGGTACTGGCACCGGAGTCGGTGAAGAGGAAGGTGAAGGAGGTGTGTGCGAGGATTTTGAAGGTTTATAAGTAGTTTGGTGGGAATAGGGCCTGGAGGTTGAGAGTGAAATGGGTTTTTTGGGGAGGACATCTGGTGGCGAGGTGGGGATGTATAGTTAAGTATAAAGTTTAAGTATGAAAAGTAATGTTAAAATTAAAGAAGCTGAAGCTAGAAATGATGAGGTGACAACTTTGACATTTAGGAAGAGGGATTTTTTGTATGATAATGGGTTGGTGAATTTCTGTATTTATTTGTCCAATCAAGAGGGGGTGAAAGTCCTGGTTGAAGATGAGGAGTGGGAATGGGACAACGTCAAAGTGATTCTATCAATGGATTCCTTATCAATAGAAGGTACAGAAAAAAATATAAAAACGTTGTTTGATGCCATTAGGGATGTGGCCTTGCAAAAGTACCTTTATGAGACTGATAAATTTCGATTATGGTGGGATCAGGGTAAAAGAGAATTTATATGTGCAAAGAAGACTAGTTCATTATATGGAAATGACAATATTAATATTCAGCAAAAGAACTCAATACCTACTACTGATACTGGTTATACTTTTGAGGAGTTAAAGATACTCGCCGAGGAATTAAAAGGTAAGTATATTAAAGAGTATGGAAAAATTTTTGATACTGCATCACCACTTTTTTGGAATTTGAAAAAAGAACCTAAGATTTATTGTTACTTTGATTTAAAAAGTGCTAGAAAACAGATTATTGACGGAAAGACAAAACAGCTATCAAAAAAGTGCAATATTTGTTCTAATCGTGCTTCACATATATTTAATTCAGATGTAACTTTTTACGAAACGGGTGGAGATCGGTTCACAGATAAGCTATATGGGGGTAATAAGTATCTCTGTGAAAATTGTTATTTAATATATAGTTTATCTAATAACCTCAACTATTATTTCAATTCCAGTTCAAAATTTTCTTACATACTTCATCATGATCTAATTCTGCTTTATTTATTGAAAAAGAAAATTTTTTCTATAAAAACTATTAAGATTGAGAATAAAAAAAATGGGAAATCTTTCGATTCAAATATCCCATTCCAGAATTATTTTTTCTCTCCACCCGTTGCATATGCTCAAACATTATCTTTAATATTTAGTCTTTATGATTTAATTAAAGAAGCAAAAGTGTATGACGAGGTGATTGATGTAGACTTCAAAGCGTTTAAGTTACATTTAGTACAAAAGGAAGGGATATTCTTTAGTAATTATTTAATATTCACACGAATTGATCGTCTCTTTGTTTTTTTTGACAAATTGCATGATGCTTCTTATCAATTGCAAAATGAGAACTATCATTCTAGTTTTAAAGTTCTAACTTCATTGCTTATTAATATTAATCAAACAAATAAAGTTGATAAGAGTAATTCCTTAATTAACGAATTTTGTAGAAATTTGATTAATTTTAATAAGAATTTAATAAATATAATTATGGAAAACGCAAACAATGCACTAAAAAACAGCTCAACTGGAGTGTTTGACATAGATAAATTTGTCGAAGCCTTCCAGGACGAAATAAATTCAACAAACAAAGAAAAACTATTACATAAAATTTCGGCATTAATTGGTAAAAAAGTTGGTAAGGTAGCACATGAAACCGATAGTAAAGATTTATTGTATCGAATCAGAGAAATAGGAAACATTAGAGGATTCAGTTCATTTTTTGAAGAATTCTCCTATAGAGTACTTAAACACGAAAATCAAACGATTTATAGTGAATTCAAAGAAAAAGAAGAGGCTTTTTTGCAGGCTTTGGATATTTCCAATTGGAAGGAGGCACGGGCATATCTATCAATATATGCTATAAATCAATATTTAAGTTCAGAAAACAAAAAAAGCAAAGGAAATAAATAATTATGTCAAAAAAATCATTTATCAATTTATCATATTTAGTTAAAGTCGATATCGCTAACCTTAATAGTGGTGAAGGTGGAGGAGGAAATATTACACCGTTAAAGAAGATTCAGTCATATAAGGGTGATGATTTTGTTTATGTATCAGGGCAGGCAATAAGAAGATATTTAAAGGAGACATTGATGCAATTAGGAGCGTCTATAACTGCCGTTGATAAGAAGGGTGAACCTGATATTAGCGAGTTTGTTGATAAAGATAAGGTAGACATGAAAGGTCTATTCAAAAAATATGTTGATCTGGATTTGTTTGGTTACATGTTTACAATTAAAGGAAGTGGTAGTTCAAGAAGATGGTCCCCTGTTAAGGTATCCCCTTTAGTATCATTATTTCCATACAAGGGAGAAAAAGATTTCTTAACAAGAAAAAAAGCCTCTGATGAAAAATCTGATGGAAACATCGTGCAAACTGAAATTGATACCTTTAACTTGATGCATGGTTCGATCATCATAGATACGGATAAAATTGGAAGAGACCTGGATGAATTTACATACCAAGTCAGAGAGCAGTATTTGGATGATCGGGAGACTGATTTAAGAATCAACCTCCTTCTTGATGCAATAAAAAATTTAAATGGAGGAGCAAAGCAAGCCCGACTATTACAAGATATTTCTCCAAGATTTTTAGTTGCTATTAGACAAAAAACTGCGAATCCATTCTTATTAAACTCAATAAAAGTAGATGAGAATTACTCACTTGACTTTGAGGCTGTAATTGCAAGTTTGCTGGATAATAAGGAAATTATAGAAAGTGCATTTGTAGGTTTGACAGATAGAAATTTATTTTCAAATGATTATGAAGATATTAAGAAGAAATTTACAGAACTTGGATTCGTAAAAGTTGGTACAGTTGGAGAGGCACTTGAAAGTGTAAAGCAATAATATCATGGAAAAGGTAATTCGTTTTAAAGTATCTGGATTATTGAACTCATTTAAATATCAGGAGTATAGATCATATCAACCAACTTATTTAGCTCCTCCCAAAACAACATTATGGGGTCTAATAGCAAATCTATTATCTCTCGGAGAAAAAGAAAGCTATAAGATATTTTCTGAAAATAAAATTGAAGTTGCAGTCATTATTGAAGAAATTGCTGGAGAAACGAAAGATTTGTGGAAGTTTAAAAATGTCGATAAAGAGGGGAGTATAACAAGAAGGCATAAACTGTATAGGAGTGCGTATTGGATTTATTTAAAAACTGGATCAGATTTTTTGTATCAAGATAAACTATTATCAGTTTTACAAAATCCTCCAAATGTCTTTTCTTTAGGTATGGATGATGAAGTTGCTTATATTTCTGATGTGGGAATTGTTGAAGTTGTACCAATCGTGAGAGAAGATATTGAGATTCATAGTATATTTAGGGAGATGCCCTATAAAACATTCATAAAGAGTAGAGCAGGTGAAACGATTGTTTTTCCAAGAAGAGTTAATCAATACATCAATTTTTCAGTCCCATTTGATGATATGGGGAGAAGAGTTCAAAGAAAAGGTTTAGATTCAGTTGATCTGATTGAATTTTACGGATGTAAAGTGGTTCTTGAAGAAACGACAAAATGCTGGGTCGATAAAACGGATGCTTCCTCTGAAAAAAATATAATATTTTATTAATGTACTACTAAAATGATACTTGGAAAATTTCACTCAGATACAGGTATAAAAGAAGAATCATTAAAAAGTCATACTGATGGAGTACTTGATGCACTGAGTGAGTTTTTTGAGCTTAGTGATGAAAAATTGAATATTTTTTTATCTAATAAGCTGATCAAAGAGTATAATCCTAACATTACAAAACAGAAGCTGAAAGACCAACTATTTTTTATGTGTTACTTTCATGATGCTGGTAAGGCAACGGTTGAGTTTCAAAAAAAGAACGAGTTCCGTACTTTTAAAGCATATCATGCCTTATATGCTTTAATTTTAGTAAATAGTATTGATGAATTTAATTTCTACTCAAAAGTTCAGAATAGCAGATATGATCTTTCTCTTGGATGGGGCGCTTCTATTTCAAGAACTGAGGAATCAGAAACAAGAAGTATTCACTTTAATCCGATAGTCTTAGCAATATTAAGCCATCATTCCACGCTAAAGCAATCTCTGTATGACGGATTGACACCAGAAGAGTTTGCGTTCAACTGGGTAGATGAAGCCCTGGTTTTTTTGGAAAATTATCAAACTGAGTATTGCAAGTTTTTTAATGTTGCAGATTGTCCTTATAAATTGAATCTGAATCTTGATACTTCAAATCTTAAGAAAGTTCTGGAAAAATTAAAGAACACGATTAAGCTGTTTCAGGAAGATTCTGAATATACACGTTATGTATATGGTTTTTTTAATGGGATATTATGTTTTTGCGACTGGAAATCAAGCAGTCAGTGTCACTTAATTTCGTATAAAGAAATCCCAAATAGATATTGGAGCGAAATGCCAACAGAGAAATTATTGATAAATGCAATAAGAAGCAAATTTAGAGGCTGGAAGTCATTTCAGATTCAATTAGCTAGTATGAATGATTCTGTCATAGTAGAGATTCCAACCGGAGAAGGGAAAACGGAAGGCTCAATTCTTTGGGCTATGAATAATTTACGATCAAGGTCAAATAAGGTTATATACACGTTACCTACTCAGACGACAAGTAACAAGCTTTATTATAGGCTTAAAACAATTTTTGGGTCTGAAAATGTAGGTATTGTTCATGGTTCGTCAGAAATTATTTATCAGGATGAATACCCAGATTTAAACGATTTCTTATCAAATAAACTATATCAAAAAATCTTTGCAAAACCTGTCACCGTAAGTACTTTAGACAGTTTCTTAAAGTACTTCTTAAATCTGGGAAGGTGGCCAATGGCTACTGTTCAGTTCTACGGAGCAACTTTAATTATTGATGAAGTACATGCCTATGATTATAAGTTAATAGGATTTTTATCTACTACTCTAAGTTTACTCAAAGAATATGGGATAAGAACCTGTATTATGAGTGCTTCTATTCCATCACCAGTTAAAAAGAGGTTATTCAATAATTCAGGAAACTTTGAATTAATTACTCAAAAGGATTTATTCGACAAGACGAATGTTAATATTGAGCGTGTTGACTCAACTATTTTTGATGCCGCAAATTCGATAATTCTGGACTACAAGTCTGGAAAGAATGTAATTGTAGTCTGCAACACTGTTGCTAAAAGTCAAGAAATTTTCCTTAAATTAAAAGAATCTGTAATAGAAATAATATTATATAATTCCGCATTTACCAAAGCAGATCGAAAAATAAAGGAGCATGAAATATATGCTCGTTTAGGCATTGAGTCACCATCAGAAAGATTTGAAGATGTTTATAACAAGAATTTCATCTTAGTTGCTACTCAGGTTGTAGAGATGAGTCTGGATGTTGATTTTGATGTAATGTATACTGAAATTGCACCTATAGATGCACTGATTCAACGTTTTGGTCGTGTTAATCGTAATAAACAACGTGATCCTCAAACATCTTATGTAAAGATTTTTAAGGTGGAGTATATGAAAGATCGAAATAATCGTGAATTCTATATCTATCCCATACCACTTATTGAGCTGACAGACAAAGTATTAGAGGATGGAGTCTTTACTCTTGGAACTTATGCTACATGGCTTGAGAAAGTTTATGTTGAGTATGATACAAATTTTAGTATTCTTTACGAACCAAAGTACATTGAAGGATTAAATAAATATCGAGATAGAGTATTAAATGAATCTTTCGGAGTCTTTCAATATGCTAGTGAAAAATACGATTTACGAGATATTGATGAGTCACAGCAGACAGTTGAAATCATTCCGTATGATGATCTCACTGTTGAGAATTCATTTGAGAATAGCGTGCCTATAACTCGTTTTCTTTTCGATCGTTTGAGCCAAGAGGGTTTACAGGTTGAGAAGAAAGACTATAAACAAGGTAGATACTATGATAGGTTTAAAGTTAGTTATTCCTATGAAATTGGAATTTTAAGAGATACAAAGACGCTGCTAGAAAAATCAAATACATGTATTTATTAGTAATCTAATGCTCACCGGAACCCTAATCTCATACTACCTCATCTGCAAACGTAAGTGCTACCTCCACTACCACAACCTCAAATTCGAAGATAATTCCGAACTCGTTAAAATCGGTAAATACCTCCACGAACAGCGGCAGCAGAAACTTGAGGAGAGTGGGGGTGAAAAAGGTAGCAGCAGTAACGCAGAAATTCTGCTTGAGGGTATTAAAATTGATTCTATCGAAGGGGAGTACGTCGTGGAATATAAAAAGAAAAACTCAAGCGAAGAAGCGGCGCGGGCGCAACTCTTGTATTACCTGTATACCCTTCAGAATAAAGGTGTCTCAAAAAAAGGTCTCCTGAAATTTAAAGAAAGTAAAGGCTCAATAGAAGTAGAACTGACAGAAGAAAACCAGGCATATATCTCCGACCTCATCAAAGAAATCAAGCAACTACTCAGTTCAGAGGATGTGCCTCCAGTCATCAACCACCCAAAATGCAAAAAATGCGCGTTTTACGAATACTGTTATATTACCTGATCCTCACCTGTTCAAATTCACCTTTTTCAAGTAAAATTTATTGTATACCCAAAAAAATCACATGTCTTCCCAATCGACAATAAATCAGGCTGTTTCCGAGCAGGAACTCAGCAAAGTCACCGACATAATCAACCGTATTGCAAGCCAATACCACAGTAACATAATCGGTCAGGATCACCTCCTCCAATCAATGCTCGTGACCCTGCTGGCCGGAGGCAACATGCTGCTGGAAGGAGTCCCCGGACTCGCGAAAACCCGGGCAGTCAAAACACTTTCAAGTATGATGAACGCCAGCTTCAAGCGTATCCAGTTTACCCCCGATCTTTTACCTTCCGATGTCGTTGGAAACCAGGTCTTCAACCCAAAAACATCCGAATTCACAGTCCGGAAAGGGCCGATCTTTGCGAATATTGTACTCGCCGACGAAATAAACCGCGCTCCAGGTAAAGTTCAAAGCGCGCTACTCGAATCAATGCAGGAAAAGCAGGTCACTATCGGTGGCGAGACATTTACTCTGCCCAGACCATTCATGGTGCTCGCTACGCAGAATCCTATCGAACAGGAAGGAACATACACTCTGCCCGAAGCGCAGGTAGACAGATTTTTGATTAAACACATCGTAAGCTATCCGTCATATGAAGAAGAAATGTCAATCCTCAACCTTATTGAAGGCTCGCAGGAAATTTCTACCAAAAATGTAGTGAATCTGGAAGAAATTCTCTCCCTGCAGGAACTCGTCGACAAGGTCTATATCGATGCAAGCTTGAAGCACTATATCACTTCACTGGTCTTCGCGACCAGAAATCCGGGCTCTCATGGATTAACCGACCTTGGACAGGTCATATCCTTCGGTGCTTCTCCGCGCGCAACACTCGCGTTTATGAAAGGAGCAAAAGCAGTCGCGTTACTTAATGGAAGACACTACGTTATACCCGAAGACATCAAATCATTACGCTACGAAATACTCCGGCATAGAATTGTATTGTCCTACGAAGCGCAGGCTGATGGCGTTCAGAACGAACAAGTAATTGAAAGAATATTCCAGACAATTCAGGTACCGTAATATATGCTTCAACCAACACGTTCATTCAGAAAACTAAGCATTTCTGCACGACAGGATATCTTTGACCTGTTTACCGGGCAGTATCTCTCTGTGTTTAAAGGACAGGGATTAGACTACGAAGAGTCGAGATACTACCATGAGGGCGACAATGTCAGGGATATCGATTGGACGACCTCAGCCAGGACAGGTGAACTGTTTGTGAAGACCTACAGAGAGTCGAGAGAAATTAATGCCCTCTTTGCTGTGGACACCTCATCATCAGCCCGATGGGCTATCAGCGGAGTCTCACCTGCTGAGCTGTCAATGAGCGCAATGCTATGGATCGCTGCAGTGGTAAACAGAAATAACGATAAACTTGGTGCCTATATCTTTTCGGATACAGTAAAAAAAATCCCTTTTACGAAAGGCACTCCACATACTATCAGTACGCTCAATGAGATCGAACATGAGTATTACAAGGATTCGGTGTTTCATAAGGAAAACTTTGAAATCTTTTTACAGAGCCTTCTTGCTGGAGTAAGAAGTAAAACAATCTGTTTTTTATGTACAGATTCAAATGAGGTCGCAAATCCAGGTGTACAAAAACATCTGAAAGTTCTAAATAAAAAACATCAGGTTGTACTGATCAGGTCATCACATTCTTTATCATCTCTTGAAAAGCTTCAGGGGAGTGAACGATTTCAGGATATAGAGACAGGTCAGGAAAAAGTCATGCGATTTAGAAAGAAAGATATGCAAAAACTCCACGTTGCATACCAGCAGGTTGGAAAGGATATACAAGTTTTTTGCAGGAAGAACCGGATGGGCTATGTAGCATTGAACGAGCACAGTGATGTGTTGTATGAACTGGTACAGTGTATGAGAGAATTAAAACGTACCAGGCAGTTTATGTACAAGTAACCTATGGAAAACGGAACAGGACAAAACTTATACGACATTATATTCCCTGATGGGAGTCCTGGTCTTGCGGCGTATATTTTTATTGGGCTGGTAGTTGCATTAACCGCAATTATAGTGTTGTACTTGTTTTACGTTGTTGTCCTGAAAAAGCTATTCTCTCCTGGACAAAAACCCTCAAAGCACATACAGGAACCCAGGACCGCCCAGCAGCACGCGCTGGAGGAATTACGTCAGCTACAAGGGGCAGCAGGGCAATCAGGAAGTGTTGACGCCAGAGAATACGCGTACGCGCTCAGCAAAATACTCAAAACATATATCAGTACAATTTATAATTGTAACGCTCTACATAGTGCATATGCTGAGATTATGCAGAAAGTTCCACAGGAACAGCAGGAAACGGTTGCCGGGCTTGTTCATGAAATCTATAAAATTGAATTCACTCCGGAGTCAGCACAAGTACCTGCATTGCTGCATATTTGTGAATTAACAGAAAGGTATATCATACACTCATGCAACTAAGAGAACCAGTACAATTCATCCAGATACTCATACTCTCTTTCCTGTTGGTTGCCTTTGTATATAAACTGCGTAAAAAACGGTTATTTTTTCTTCATGATATCCGCTGGTTGCAACAGATAGTTCCTGTAAAACCTGGCTGGAATATTTCCGGTAAACTGCTCGTTGTATTACGAGTTGTCATTATAGTTTTTTGCGCGTTGCTTATTGCCCGACCATATCTGGAGGTTGGTCACGAAGAAGACAGAAACGGACTGGATATTATGCTGACTGTAGATATCTCTCGTTCCATGGAAGATACGGATGTTGCTCCCTCGCGACTTGAGGCAACGCAGAGAGTGATTTCCCGATTTAATGACAGTCTGGTCAATGATAGAGTGGGGTTGGCTGTATTTACCGGTTCTGCTGCTCAACTTACTCCACTGACATTTGATTATGAGGTTGTAGATTTTTTTAATCAAAAACTCACGGAAAATTCAATGCTCTACCTGACAGAACCAGGAGGAACCGCGGTGGGTGAAGCAGTGGTGTACTCAACTGAACGATTTGATGACAGAGAAGAACGTACCAAAATAATTATTCTCATTACAGACGGTGAATCTACATTTGGTATTGATCCAGAGAAAGCCGCTGCTTATGCCCGAAGCCAGAACGTAAAGGTATATACAATCTTTGTGTCATCGAAGAATAATAGCGAAGCTGAAAGCATGCTGCAGGATGTAGCCTCTTCAACGGATGGCCAGTTTTTCCCGGTTAAAGATGAAAACTCTTTTTATGATGTTGTCCAGGCAATTGGAGAAGAAGAACGAACGTTATTGTCTGCACAGTCGACAACTCTTATAGTTGACCATCCCAATGTATTTCTTGGTGTGGTGGCTGTAAGTTTTGTGCTATATATATTTATTCAAGGTTTTAAAAGAATGCTATGAACTTTATTAACGCCGGAAATATTCTCTTTTTTACTTGTATGCTTGTATTATGGGGCGGATTTATATTCTTTGTAATAAAGCAATTCTCAATGAATGATACAAATTTGGTTATATTACGGAATGTTGCCAATTTTTCTGTTGCCAGACCGTTACTTAAAAAAGTAGTAGGAACCGGTGTGCTCGCGCTAAGCGTAGTAATACTGTGTACCGCCCTGCTGCGTCCGGCAGTGGGAAGCGAGAAAACCGGTATGAGGATAGCCAATCTCGATATAGTGTTGCTGGTGGATATATCGTTAAGTATGAGTGTTCGGGACTATGAAAATGGAAAAAACCGGCTGGAGAAAACAAAAGAATCCCTGATACATTTAGTACGAAATTTAGGTAATAACAGATATGGCCTCGTGACCTTCGCGCATAAAGGCTATATTGAGATGCCGCTTACCTTTGATCAGGAAACAGCGATCACTGCTATTACTACCGCACAGATTATACCAGTATTGTATGCCCAGGGTTCAAACCCTGCAGCAGGTCTGGAAGTAGCTGGCGAACGATTATTAAGCGATGATCCTGAAGGCCGGGATCGTGAAAAAGTCATCATTATGGTTTCTGATGGCGAAAAAAAAGGCGATGAAGGAGGAAATGCGAACGCTGTTGTTACGCGGTTACACAATGAAGGTATCCGTATCTATACTCTTGGTGCTGGTACAGAAGCTGGCGGAAAAGTAATAGGGTACACATTCAATGGTAAAGAAGAGCCTCTTCTATATAGCGGAGGAGAAGCGCATTCCAGTCTTGAAGCGGAACTCCTTGAAGAAATCGCCGGATCGGCAGGAGGAGCTTACTATCATCTGGGGGAAACTTCAGAATATGCTGACCTTGCTCAAGACATAAGCTCAATTCAGACCCTTCAAGACGATGAAAAGTATATTGCGCACCTGAGAGAGTGGTATTTTTATCTGATAAGTTTATTTCTGGCTTTGTTCCTGATCTATGACCAAAAACTCTTCTTCAGAACGAAAATAAGGTATAAACCATCCCAATAAATACCGAAGAAATGTTACAATTAACCCAAATACAGATAGTAATGGCGTTAAACACTTATGAAAGCTGATAAATACATACTTTTTCTGGTTGTGATCATTATACCGGTACTTGTTACCGGGATACTAAGCGTTCCGGGGGTTTTTTCGTGGCTGGGGCATAGAGAATTCGCTGACGAACAGTATGAGCAGGCCATAACCCAGTATGAACGTTCCTTAGCTACAAGAATAGTTGGCAACAAGTCAGATGATTACTTCAACATTGGCAGCGTGTACTACAAGCAGCAAAAATATGAAGAAGCGATTGAGTACTATCTGAAAGCTCTTGAAGTAGCTCAGACTCCTGAGCAACAGGAAAAAATCCTCTATAATATTGGTAACGCGTATGTGTATTACAGTCTTACGCTTACGGAAGAAGAAGTTACCAGAAAAATTGCTGAATTGAAAAAAGCTATTCAAAAATATACTGATGCGCTGGACATTGACCCGGATAACCTGCTCGCTTCCCACAATCGTCGTATCGCTATGGATATGCTCAAAGAGCTGGAACAAATCGATGAAGAACCTGAAGAAGAAGAGGAGCCAGAACAGGAAGAGCAGGAGGCAGAGACTGAGGAAGCTGAAGAATCAATCACCCAGCAGGAAGAGTATGAACAGGAAAATAAATCTGAATATAACGAACGCAAACATGGTGATGAAGGATTTCCGGAAACACAGATTGGAAAAGAAATATGGTGAAACTTTCCACTACATACCCTAGGTATGAAAAAAGTATCTAAACCTGACAAAGAGTGGGCAAAACATCTGACTCCCGAGCAGTTTCGTATTACGAGGCAAAAAGGTACTGAAGCACCATTTACTGGTGAGTATTATGATAAAAAAGATCCCGGTATGTATACCTGTGTGAATTGTGGCAATCCGCTTTTTTCCTCAGAACATAAATTCGATTCAGGTACAGGATGGCCCAGCTTTTACGATACCCTGGATCCAAAGCGGGTTGAAACTGAAGAAGACAATTCACATTATATGACTCGAACAGAGGTAGTGTGCGCTCAATGTGATGCACATTTAGGGCACGTCTTTGACGATGGCCCAAAGCCAACTGGTAAAAGATACTGCGTAAATTCCATGGCATTGGATTTTACCAGCCAGGAAGAAATTGAACCCCGGGAAACAAACGCTTGAATTACACGCTACATGCTATATCATTAAATCATCTATGCGATTACAGATATACCAGAAAAACTTCGAACTGAGCGAAGAACAAACAACTTATATACAGAAAAGAATAATGAAGCCTTTTGATACATTTCTTGAGTCTCTCAATGATGAGATTAAAACCGGAAGATTATCGGTAAGTGGTCATGATGACGGTAGTATTACAATGAGCCTTGCTATGCATCTTCCGGGAAAGCATCATTTTTATGTAGAAAGTACCAAATACGACTTTAATGGAGTTGTAGCTGACCTTAAAGATAAGATTAAGAATCAGATCGCGCATTACCGGAGTGAGCATAAAAATCGGTAGGCTGTGTGATTTGCTTTAATTATACGTATAGTTTTACGCCTTTAGGTTGGCTCGAATTGTTTCCTGAAGCACCTGAAGCGATGTTTCATCAATTATTGAGCATGTGATAACCTGTTTTCCCGTGCTTTCCAGCTCTTTTTGTTTTCTTGCAATAGTTCCTTCATCAAATTCGTCGGCTTTTGTAAGGACAATAACTTCTGGTCGGTGTACGATTCGGGTATTCATCTCTTCTAGTTCTGCCCGGATATTTGTATAATCCTCGAGCACGTTTTCTGATTCCAGACTGATAAAGTGGAGCACCAGCTGTGCAAAATCTGTATGTTTGATAAACCCGGAGCCTAAACCTTTTCCCTGGGCAGTTCCTTCAATTAATCCAGGGAGATCCAGCAGAGTAATTGTATCCATTCTGCCGAGATGTGGATTTATAGTTGTAAACGAGTAGTTGGCGACTTTTACGTGCGCGTTGGTAAGTTCGTTGAGCATACTCGATTTTCCGACATTTGGCAGGCCAATGAAGACGACATCAGCTTTTAGCTTCATGATAACCCGACCCTGGCTAATCCGGCCTCCCTGCCTGCCTGGTGTAGCTTTTTTCAGTGTATCTGCCTGTCCCTTCCTGAAATAAAAATTCCCCAGACCTCCTTTACCACCTTTTAAAAGTAAAATCCGTTCTCCGTGAGATCTAACCTTGCCAACAAGTTTTCCTTCGCTATTCCATATTTCTGTGACAAGGGGGACTTTCACCACCAGATCTTCCCCGTCTCTGCCTTTTCTCCTGTTCTCACCCCCTGGCTCACCATCTTCAGCCTTAAAATGCTCATCCGGGTCAATAAACCTCAGATCAAAAAGATCATTCGTACCTTCAAGGTACAAGTCTCCACCTTCTCCACCATCACCTCCCGTAGGAACACGTGTAGCGCCCGCAAACTTAACCGCTCCATTGCCACCTCTTCCAGCAATAAACGTAGCTCTGACATCATCTTTTATCATACTGCGCTATTGTACAGCAAAGAGTACATGTATGAAACACGCTCCAAAACGAAGGACTGATACAAAACAATTAACGGTGAATGATGATATGGCTTGTCAGCCGATCTGTAGCGTAGAGATGGAGCGAGCGATGGGACTCGAACCCACAACCTTCTCCTTGGAAGGGAGACATTCTAGCCAATTGAACTACGCTCGCAAGAATATGGGTGATTGTACATGGAATAGCAGATTTCGTCAAAATAATCCCATTCCGTCAGTTTCATTATCTGAGCCAATGGGGCTTTGGGACGCTGCCATCTCGCGCTCAATATTCAGCTCAAGCTTTATTTTACATCCCATTCCATCCGTATAATATAGATACTTGTTTTTTATAATATATTCGTATAGTTCTTTTGTTAAATTTACATCAGAATCACAATACTCTTTTAGTTTATCCATATTACCTTCGCGATAAAACCGTATTGCGTCAAGGCCATGAGCGATTTTACCTGAACCAAATGTACTGGAAGTTATGTTATCCAGCTTTAGATGTATTTTATGTTTCCGGTAGATCAGCTGGTATAAATCACAGCTTGTATACTTCTCCGGTGTACATGCAAAATACCCCTGCAGCACAGGATAATCAAACCCGATAATATTATAGCCGATAATCAGATCAGCTTGCTCCAGAATCTCTTTAAACATAGGAACGTCTTCTTCAAATAACCCCTCTATCCTGCCCGTATCTGAACGATAGTACGCGAGGTAAGAAATTCCCAGGTCTGCATGCGCACCGTCGGGAATTTCGTCAAATATTTTCTTTGTTTCAACGTCAAAAACTACAAACATTATCAAATATTAATCCATATCATAAATATAATCAAAATCGCAGAAACAACAAAAAGGAAGCAGCCAATGCAGGATAATGCACGTCCAAGTACTCTGCCAAGTAATCCTCCACCTTTTCGAGCCCGTGGTCTTCGCTCTTTCTCAGGTTCAGCAGGTACTTCCTGTTGAAGCGTTTGCGTATACGGTGCTGGCTCGGGTGGGGGGGCTGGAGGTTGCGTTTGAGGATAGTCGGGCTGCCGCGGTGGAGGAGCTGTTGGGGGTTGAGCTTGTCCAAATGAGGAGGGTGGGGGTGTAGGCTCAGGTTGCTGATCTTTGTACACAGGAGCAAATCGTTGCCCCTGGTGCGGCGTAAGAGTTGTTGGATCCTGTTGTTGCTCTGGCTGGGTGGCTCCATTGGTATATGGTTCAAATTCATCACGTTCTTCCTGACCTCCCTGATTTTCGTTATTAATATATACTGGCTCATACCCTTCCTCTTCGCTGTTTTTGATTTTGCCAAGGTTAACTTTATTTACTCCGCTGTTTAAATCAATCGCTGGTCTTCTAACTTCATCTGGAACTCCGTTACCGGATAGCTGGTGTTCTTTTGCAACGGCCAGACTTTGGTGTCCATCAGATACTTCCCTTGAGAGAAATGTATTTTTCTCAGCATGCGTGTCTTTTGTGGTGTCATTCGAATTATTCATTACAGTATATTTGAGATTTAATAAACTGGCCGGTCTCAACAAGATTACCTGCTGACTTATACTCTAACGGTGCCTCAGGGTCAGGCTCCAGCGATATCCTGAACATAACCACAGTGGAGCCCGTGCCGACGGGTATTTCTGAAAAAAGATAAAATTCGGACTTGTGTATCGGTGACTTGCAATAGGTAGAGCGCGCAGTGAACGCTGGAATCTGGATATTTATCTGTGAAATTTGTAAGTAAGGAAGCTCGTTTAATTTACTTACCATTTCATCAACAGATCCATAGCTGTACTCTTTATCATGTTCTTTGAAATACGCTTCAATTTCAGAAATACCCTTATCATTGAAGGTACAATAGGTGACATCAATCACTGGTCGTGTTCCCATATATTGTGTGAGATTATCAAGACTGCCAGTAAAATCCCGTACAGCCTGGACAGGAACAGACGGGCTCAGATTCTGTACCGTGGCAAGCTCTGACTCGGAAAACGACATGACATCTGAGACTGCGATTTGTTCATCACAACCAATAATAGTATTAAGTGATATTTTTTTCTGGTTCACACTGCTGATTGGATACAATGCAGAGTAAACCAGAAATGCCGTCAGGACAAAACCAAGTACAGCAAAGATATTTGATAACCAACGAAGTACAAACATTATGATTCCATTATTGAAAAAAAAAGTAAGATTGTAAACTTT
Organism: Candidatus Dojkabacteria bacterium; assembly: GCA_048615375.1. GTDB lineage: Bacteria > Patescibacteriota > Dojkabacteria > JAOAGR01 > JAOAGR01 > JBMCLJ01. The sequence continues at coordinate 33,891 of JBMCLJ010000003.1, forward strand.
TTATAGATTACCTGTTTTCTTCCGGAAGTAAATAACGCATTATTTCTTCAATAACATCCTCGTGACCATCCTTCATATTAATAATATAGTCTGCCAGATGCCTCCTCCGTCTTTCTTCAGTCGCGTATCTATACCGTTTCTCATACTCTTCTTCATCAGTAATTTCCGGTGAATTACGTAAATACTCAATAAGCTTCAAGTTATCCTTTACATCGATAAAGATGCAGATATTATCCGGATAATACCGTTTGAATACTGGATAGTTGATAATATTTACGATAGTCAGGACAAATTTGCCTGGATTCTCGGCGACTGTCCGAGCCATGTCCTCCTTTGTTTTACCAAAACGATATCCATTCGCGTGCACAAGTTGCCATTCCAAAAAAACCTCTCTTTCGATCATTTCTGTAAACTCATCCTCAGTTGTGAAATTAAAGTCTCTTCCATCGACTTCATTCTCGCGAGCGGGACGATCGGTGTAGGAAATAACTTTGGCAAACTTGTCGCTTTTTTCGAGAAGTCCATTAATGAGCACTGTTTTATTTACAAACCCGGATGGTCCGGTGAGTACAACAATTTTTGCTTTATCTGACATAGTATGTTTTAGACATGAGTAATCAAAGACTGAGATACTTCTTTATCCTTTTGCTACATTCCTCTATACCGAGTAACTGCATAGATTCATACAACGGTGGAGAAAAGCGACTGCCTACTATAAGAATTCTCAGTGCCATAAATAAATCACCGTGTTTCCATCCAAGATTTTCAGCTTCAGTTCTTATTGCATGTTCCCACTCTGTATGGTCATACCCTTCCGTGAGAGATATGGTTAGATTATAAAGAATTAAAGCAGCCTTATCAAATTCATCTTTTTCGTGCCTGGCTGGAGATATATCAATATCTTCCCGTTGAGGCGGAATAAAGAAAAATGACAGCTGTTCAAATATATCCATAAACCTGTTAATCCTGGTATGCACTAAGGGGAGCGCCTGTCGTAATAGAGCCTCATGCTGAATGAACGTCCCGATAAGAGATGCGTCAAATTCATCAAAGAACTGTGGTAAGTTCCGGGCATCTGTCGTGAGCCAGTTGAGAATGTGTTCAATAAATTCTTTCTTTTCAAGTAGTCGAATATGTTGCCCGTTCATCCAGTCAAGTTTTTGTGGGTCAAAACGCGAGTTGGTCTTGAGAATTTTATCTGGCGAAACTACTTCGTAGATATGTTCACGGGTCATAATTTCTTCATCTTTAGTTGAAAAAGTAAAAGAACAGGAAATTACGATAATATAGTTAAAAATCGCGTCAGGGAGATATCCCTCTGAACGATACTGAAATACAGATTTTGCACCATGCCGTTTTGATAACTTTCCCTTTCCATCCGGATTCAGTACGTCAGAAAAGTGGGCGAACGAAGGTATGTCCCAGTCAAAAAGCCGGTACACAAGAATTTGTTTAGGCGTATTCGCCAAATGCCCAAATCCGCGTACAACATCGGTAACCTCCATATCATGATCGTCGATAGCGACCGCGAAGTTATATAATGGACTGCCGTCAGATTTTTGTATCGCTATGTCACCTATGCTGGTAGTAGAAACTTTAATTTCACCGAATACAGCATCCTTAAATGTTATGTCTTCACCTTTTGGCACACGCATACGTATGATTGGTGTTCGGCCTTCTGCTTCAAAAGCAGCTTGTTCTTCTTCCGTTAAGTTGGCATGAGCGCCTGAGTAGATAGGGGTTTGTCCTTTTCCCCGTTGTTCCTTGATTTGCAGTTCACGTTCTTCAGGAGTTTCATACGCTTTATATGCTTTGTTCTCAGCTATTAATTGATCAACAAACTTCTGATACAGTGGGAAACGTTCTGTTTGAAAGTACTCATCTTTTTTCCCTTTTTCAGGGCCGAGGTCGTACTCTATGCCCAGCCATTTAATATCTTCAATAAGTGTATCAACGACTTCAAGTTTGTTTCGCTTTAGGTCAGTGTCTTCTATGCGTAGTATTAGTTTCCCGTTAGTAGATTGAGCCAGAGCGTGATTGATTATCCAGCTTTTCGCTGTACCGAGATGGACATAGCCGGTCGGGCTTGGCGCGATTCGAAATATTCTCATGACAACGTTATTATAGTAAAAATGATTGATGTAAACCAATTGTGTATAATCCTTTATAACTGATGGAATATTTTGATAAAAGAAACTTGATTGTAGAAAAGCTCATGCTGGTGATTGACCCGGAGATTGGTATGAGTATTGTTGATGTCGGACTCATTTATGGAGTTGAGATTTCTGTCAGCGATGAAGTGAAAATTAATATGACTCTGACCACAAGCGGCTGCCCGATGACGGACTACTTTCTCTCAGAAATTGAAACAGTACTGCTTGATCTTGAATTCGTCCAGGATGTCACCATTGTATTCATCTGGACTCCACCCTGGGATATTACCATGATGGACGAAGAGGCCAAAATGAGGGTTTTTGAATCGTAAGAGTATTGCGCGTGGTATGGCAACCCATTTACAGTTTCCTGGACTCGTATTATAGTCCTTTGGTATGACGTTTTCGTGGAACAATCTGGATTATC
>JBMCLJ010000004.1:0-32171 GCA_048615375.1 Candidatus Dojkabacteria bacterium
GCCTTTTTTAGTTAAGGGAAGACATAGAGACTGGATATTCACTGAACAACCCTGCAAATTTTAGTATAAACGCTGTTCAATTTGTCGTTCCAGAGAACGTTTTTCAGTAGAACGTTTTTCAGAGGTCTTCTTTTCATATGCTTTTTTGACAGTACCTAATCCAATATCAAGTTTAATTCTATTATGTGCATTCATTTTCACTGCAAGGACAAATCCATGAAAACGTTTATTTTTAAGCATTGATGTAATTTTACTTATTTCTTTTTTATGCAGAAGTAGCTTTTTCCTCTTTATCTCGTCTGGAGCGTGGTGGAAATGAATATTCCATATGAATACTTCGTCATTTTCTAGTTTTAAAGTTGCGTCCCGTAATGAGAAGTCACCTGCTCTAATTGCTTTTACATCATTTCCCTTCAGAACAATACCAGCTTCGTAAGTTTTTTCTACATTATACCGGTGATATGCGTATTTGTTTTTCCTCACTTCATTCTTATGCATTTGAAGATGATATCACACAAAAGTCAGAGTATTACAGCGTATCAACACGGAGCGCATATACAGTATTATCCTCTAATACATATAGTAGTTTTTCATCTTCAGAAAGAATTATTTGCGCGAAATCAGAAAAGGTTATGGCTTCAGGGCCTCCATATTTATAATTTCCCAGAAATGAGTATTTATCATTTGAGTTGGGTGTTTTGTCGTATACAGCAATGCGATCGTTGTCTGAATCAGCGATGTACAAGCGATCTTTATTGTTTGGACTCGGATTACGTGCAGGTGTTGTTGAAATTTGTACGTCTTGTCCGAGTGATGGTGTCGCAGGTTCAATTCCAGCAGGTTCTGACTCCTTTGTTCCGCTGAAATACCTGTTAACAGTTCCGTCCTTGAGTATTTCGATGATGCCACCATCTATTGTGATATCCACTGTATCCATGCCAAAGCTACCAGCAGTTTTATTCCATTGTACCGGATTACTGAATTGCTGCCCTGACTTGGAATATTTATTGATTTTCCCCTCTGATGGTACAAATGTATATATACTGCTTGCTGGAGCGTAGTATCCCATTTCTACTACTCCGATTCCTGCAGAACCAAGAGACTGTGAGTAGGTCGTAAATTTCTTATCACTTATGCTGAGCAGTGCCAGTCCTTTTTCATCATCAATGATATAACACTCGGTTGAAGAACATACCATTCTGGACATGGCGGTGAGATCAGAAGTGCCAGCAAATACATCAAATCCTAATGAAGAGTTTGATTTTAAAACCTGCGAGTTTGACCTGTCCAATGCGTAGATAGTACTTCCTACCACAGAGAAGTCCACAATGTCCGCCCCCTGTATCTCAGAAGCTGAGTTAAATCCGGTTGCTTTATTTATTCGCGTGACTTTAAACAAAGTATCTTCATAGTTCTGGGCTTTATCCAGGGTTTCATTAAGAAATGTTTCATCGCTGAAATCTGCCTGCCGTGCTTCGGAAATTTTTGTTTCCAGAGATGCTAGTGCATTGCTAAACTCACTGAACTGCGAAGTCTTGTAGGCTGACTCAACCACGTCAAACTGTTCTGAAATTGCAGCACGAAAATTTTCGTTTTCTGAAGTCGAGTCAGTATTTGATGCTTCTGTTTCAGAACCCTGGCTGCCTGTATCACGCAAAAAGAAAACATAGAAACTTGAAATAATAAGCACTGCGATCAACAGATACTGGAGGTTCTTTTTTTGTGGGCTGGATTGGAATCGTCGCAACTGATGCTGGTTTTTTCTAAATACATTTACATAGATAAAGTCAAGAATTCCTGAGGTCGCTCTCATGATTACTCCCCATACCCCTGTAAGGATTTTCTGTGTTGATTCAAGTATTTTGTTTCCAATGCCAGACTTTTTAAGCTTTTGGAACTGGTCAGATACGTTTGCTTTAATACCTTCAAGGGCTTGTTTTGCCTTTTCGGCAGGTACTTTAGGTGCTCGGGATGAATCATGATCTTTCGCAGGATAACCATACTCTTCTTCCTGGTATGCGGGAGCAATAGTGGCATTATTTTTTGATTCTAAAGGAGCCTCATCTGTATTCGGAGCTTCATTTTGGTCAAGTTGGTAATCCAGGTAAAATGCAGGATACCGCGGGGTATCCTGTTCGAGAACGTATTGCTCAGCGTTGTGATCCTGTTCTTTGACATGTTCGTTTCCAGCAATGCATAAAATATCACCAAGTTCGATTACTGAGCTTCCAAAAAACTGTGGTTTACCCGAGTCGTTGACGATAATAGAGTCTGTTCCTCTATACATGCGGATGTTAAGATCACCATCAATCCAGACATACAGTGCTTTATCCTTAATAGCTACTATACATACGCTGAAATCAACATCGTCAACTGCTTCTTTAGCGTTAAGTAATTTGTTTGCCAGAAAGTCACCTGACTGGAATATTGCAGACTTCATCCTGTCAAGTGTGGGGAGATCAATGGCATTGAAACGGCTTTGAACTTCTTGAATGCCTGCCGAGAGATAGGTGTTAAGATCTTTGATTTTCCGGCTGGATAAAGTAGCAGTAATAAAAACTTCATATTTATCCGATGAGGTAAAACCTAAGCTGCTGAAAGACTGTCCATCCGGTAAATTACTCTGGAAGGTATAGGTGTAGATGTGGTTTTGAATATTTTTTTCAACCATTGCTATGTCCTAATTTACACCATAAGTACAATTACTACAATAAATATGAGTATTTGCACAACAAAGTATGCATAACTGAAGAGCGTAAGTGTACGATCCATGTTGGTTTTAAGTCTTGTTTGCAAAATGCGGATCTGGCGCATTTGAAAAAAGGCGTACATAAGGATATACAGGAATATTGCCAGGATAAGAACTGTAATAACTGTTCCCGAAATATTTGTAAGTGTTGTGCTCGACCCATTCATTACTTCTCTTGCTTTTTTGCTATGACCACATCCATGACAAAGTCCCTGGCCTTATGTGAGCTAGGGATATTATCGAGATTGAATACGGTATTCTCTGATGCAGTAAGGACTTCCATATTTCCCATATTAAATAAAGATTGTAACAAACCTTTTTGAGAGTCTTTTGCATCCTGGATATTCAATATTGATGTTTCTTCTATTCTGTTTCTAAAGATGCCAATAAAGTCAAAGTCAATAAATCGATTATCGGTAAGAAGATTGATATTATAAAACCACTTAAAGAAAATATTATAATACCCTTTAAGCAGATAAGCTATCCATACCATCCAAATAATAATCCAGAATTTTGAAGAAAAAAATGTGTTTACCTCTTCGATACCATTAAAAAGTGCATTTGCCATGTAAGATATGACGATCTGAACAAAAACCGGAACAAAGAGGAGTAGTGAATACCCCAAAATTTCTAACAGAAGTATTACCTTATGTTTACGAATAAATAAAAGTATTCTTTCATCAGGGTTTTGGTCATGTAAACGAAAGTTCCCTGGAAAGGATGCCAGAGATGTCATTGGGCTTACAATTTTTTCAGTCGGTTGTTTCCGTACCTCCGTCATTTATATCTCAATTATCGAGTATAGTATACCACAATTCACGTTATAATTATTTCTGATAGAATGCAAATTCTGTGCTATAGAGATAGTCACGGTATGGTGTTATTGAGTTAAAGATTGCTCTGAAGTCCCAGCCTGTCAGGGTTTTTGAGCCACCTGTACCCTGAATTGTAATCCTTGAAACCCGTCCTGAAACATCGTGTGTAATACTGATACTTTTCACGTTTCCAACATGAGTACGTGAGCTTCGAGAAAAAATATCGGTAAGCTTCGCCAGGTCATACCCATTGGTTCGCCATCGCCAGTTATACGTTTTTATGAACTCTGAAGGGTTGTAGGGATTTGGTGTTTTATAATCTTTGTATGCGTATGGATCGTCATTGACGGATCGGATATATGGCCTGTCTGTTCCCCCCCATACGGATGAGATCGTAGAACTATGTCCTCTGTGACTTGCGCTGTAGTAAGCTACAATTGGTGTGCCCTGGTGGAGAATAACCTTTCCTTTTGTTGACGTGACATACTGCGCTTTTGCAGTGCCTCCAACATATACCTGGCAGGCCGCCGTTCCGCAAATCTCGCAAACTTGTTTATTGCCACACACACCCATAACGTACGTTCTTGCTGCTACGACCTGGGCTTTGATTGCCTCAGCTGGCCAGGAGTTAGGTACTTCGCCGATACCAGCGAGGTAATCGTCAAATGGTATTTCACCTGTCTTCCCAGTGACAATAATCTTCTTAGGCTCTTTGTAATTACCAATAGTGACTCCAGTATAATAATACTTGAGTATTCTATCGTAGCTCCACCCTTTTTGTGCCATTCCATATGCTCCCCATTGTGACATGCCAAGGCCGTGTCCTTCGATAAGATCTCTTCCGCGTCCTGTAAAGTAATACTCGCCGTCCTTGATTTCTGTCTGTGAAGACTGGCCATTCTTATTCATATTATCCAGTTCAGATTCGAGCAACTCTTGTTGTTTCGCAGAAAGAAATTTAAGCTGGCTTTCAATATCTTTAGATTGTGCAGTAAGTGTAGATTTATTAGTTTGAGCGAGAGCGGCTTCTCTTTCCTTCCTGGAAATGTCTTCTTCGATACCAGCAAGCTTTGATTCAACGAGGGTTTTAGACTCGTTTGCGGTTTTTTTATTATCCAGGATGTCACTTCTTGACTGCTCGATGTGGGCTATCTGGCTTTGGTAGGATTTAATCCTTGATTGCGATAGTTCAACATTAGCATTCGTTCGCGTGGAGGAGATGATATAATCCTCAAATTTTTCTCCTTCATGCAAAAGACCTGGTTCCATGAAAGCCATTTTCTGTAAGTAATTTATATCATCCTCCATTGAACCTTTTCGGTCTTCCAAGAGACTTTCAAACTTCTGCAGGGATATTTCCAGCTCTGTAATATTTTTATCAAGTTTTTCTATTTGATTGAAAAGTTTATTCTTTTCTGCTTGAAGTGATTTCTGTTTGCTGTACAGGTCATTTGTTTCATTAGTGATCGTGGTAATTTCTGATTCGATTCTTTTAATATCATCGAGGATTTTCTGTTTCTCTTCTTCTTTTCTCTGTATTTCACTATTTACCTCGCTGAGCTCATCCGCGCGGATGGTGGTCAGTGGCATTACACATGAAAATGCAACAATGAGAAGTCCGATAACAAATGATTTGATGCGAGTTTTTTTGTTTACTTGTATGTTCATGAAAACTATTCCATGTACATGTTAATCTACAAGAACTATATCACACTTTTGGTCTGCTGTGATTTCAGATATTATTTCAAGTTCATTATGTTCCGCAGCAGACCAGGTCATAGTCCCGGATATACCAAATACGAATTCATTATTATATATGAAGGAGGTCAAGGCAAATTGTAGTATCACCTTGTCCATGCGTGACATGTTTTCATAATTTTTGCCATCAGGATCCGGGGTAAGAGGGTGTCTGCCTGCGCGTTGTGCATACTTCTCTACGAATTCATGAATTTGTGTGTAGTATCTGGTAAAATTTTCCCGGATAATTGAGCAGAATTCAGGCAGCTTGTCCTGCAGTTCCTTACGGATCGCTAAGAGCTTTTGCGTAAGGTCTGTTGTGTTAAGCTTGCTGTTTTGCTGTTTTTTCTGGAGGTCGAGCTTTAAGTAGTCTACTTCCCTCCTTATATTCAGATATTGTTCCGGGGAGAGTGGAGTTGGGTTGTCCTGCAGGTATGTATCTATATCTCTGATTTGTGTTTCCAGTTGTTCCTTTTGGGAAATGATAGACTCGTAATCCTCTCCTTCCAGAAGTTTATCTCTGCTTTCTTGAAGGTAGGTTAACGATTTAGTGTATGATTTTAGCTTGGCTTTAGTATTGAAGAATTCGTCTGAGTCCCGTACTTGTACTAATCGTAAAATACTTTCCCGCTCATGCTTAATCTGAGCGAGCTGTTCTTTTAAGGAGTCCAAATCTTCGGGTTGCTCTTCATCCTGGTATATTGGATGATCGAATTCGATTCTTGATGTATATATAAAGAGTGAGCCTGTGACAATGACAAATGCTGCAAGGGCGATATTAATAACTACATCAGTCTGGAGTGCTATATAGAGCAGCGCATCAATGAGTATAAATGCAATCATCAATCCTATCGCCAGCCCTATGCGACCTTTGTCGTACGTTTTAGAAGTATGGACGCTATGTTGAATTTCATTGCTCTTGAAGTTTAAAATCTTATCTTCAAGTTCTCCAGCTCTAGTCATAAGGGAGACGAGATCTTCATGAATTTTGTCAAGATTATAGCCGGTAAGATGATTGACCTTGTTTTGTTCAGTTACCAGAGTTTCGTACTTGTCTTGTATATCGCTCACGGATTCCAGCTTCCTGGAGATATCTCCCAGGTCTTCCTGAATTTTTATTTTTCTCTTTTGAGATTCCTCTATTTTTCTGCTTATGCTCAGTTGTGTTTCAAGTTCAGCAATTTTTGCAGTAATAGCTTCAAGTTCTTGTAATGTCTCTCCCTGGTTTGCAGCGTGGATCGAATGAATTACATCACAGTACTCTCTATCCGTCAGGTTAAGTATTACGTGGAGCTGGTCATCCGAGTACAGGTTGTGATTTTCAAAAAAATTAACCTCGGTGAAGTAAAAGTAATTATCAAGAACAACCTGATCAGGCGTTAGGTTCGTTATAAAGGAAGGTTTGCCTTCGGATGACGTTGTTGTGAATGTACGAATACTCATGGGCAAGTTTTTTCATTATATTGAATTGGTTTCACAAAGCAACCATAAAGCACTCTTTACAAATGCAATAAATTAATATAGCTTGATAAGCGTAAATGCCAATTGTGTGAACTGTATAAGCATTCGCATATATAGCTAACTGCCGTATGAACTTTATACGTCGACAAGTACAACAAAACTCCAAATCAGCTGAAAAACAGATCAGCACTACTCGAAGTAACGCTTTAAAAAAGATTGCTAGTGTACTTATTCTATGTACCGTACTCAGTACCTGCTGGTTTGTTTTTGCTCGAGACAGGAATCAGGTAGAGGCATACCCGTTTGGGCTGGATAATGACTATCAGAAGGTTCTCGCCTTGAATGAAAGATTGCAGCATGTAGTTCCCATCCCTCTGGAAGGAATATCAACCACTCATAAAGCTGGGGACAAGCGGGTGGTCGCGTTATATATGTTCCTTGAGAAGTATCAGTCGCCTATGGCATCTATCAGTGTAGCCAAGACATTTGTAGAAAGTGCTGATAAGAATGGGTTTGGTGACAAATGGTACTTGTTACCGGCAATTTCCGGAATTGAATCTGCGTTTGGGAGGCTGATTCCGAGGAGTGGAAACGTCATTTCGTACAATGGTTGGGGCTGGAGTGGTGGGAGTAAGTATGGTCGCTGGTCATACTTCGCGTCATGGGAGGACGCTGCACAAAAAATTTCCCGCGCTATGGCAAAAGGCTACGGTCTCCGTAACCTCACTCCGGAACGTATGGTAGCTTCGTACTGTCCACCTTGCGCGCTACCTGAAAGCGGAGGAGTCTGGGTTAAGACCGTGAATCGATATTCGAATGAGATGGTGAGGATGTACGAGGGGTTATAGTTATATTCATTCAATATTTTCAGAAATGAGCTCCCGTGTAAAAGTACTTTTGACATATATGTAGCAATTATGTAAAGAGCTACTTTACATAATTTTTTTCCTGCATTGACGTTCTATGCGCAATTACAGATAATTACGCATATGTATACTCCAATTATCGGACTGGAAATTCATGTACAGCTCAAGACCAGGTCAAAAGTTTTCTGCAGGTGCTCAACAGAGGAGGCAGAGCCAAATACGAATATCTGCCCAATATGTTTAGGATATCCTGGCGCAATGCCAAACTTAAACCAGGAAGCAGTTCTCCAATCAATACGGATGGGGCTTGCTCTGGGGTGTAAAATCGCAGAAGAAACCAACTGGGATCGAAAAAACTACATGTACCCTGATCTTTTTAAAGGCTATCAGATCAGCCAGCTTGATGATCCGGTATGTGGTGAAGGTTCTCTCAAAGTAACCGTGAGGGATCGGAAAAACTACTACGCAAAGGAGAATTACATAAAAAATATCGGCATCTTCCGCGCTCATCTCGAAGAAGATACCGCGAAATCAATCCATGAGAAAACAGAAACATTACTTGACGCAAACAAAGCAGGAATCCCCCTCCTGGAAATAGTTTCCAAGCCCGAAATGTACACTGTCGATGAAGCGGTGAGCTACGCGAAAACAGTTCGCAATATAGCGAGATGGTTTGGCATAAGCGACTGCAACCTCGAGCTCGGACAAATGCGTTTTGACGCGAATGTGTCTATCTGTGTCGATAACATAGAATTAAAGGGAAAAACATTCGAAGAATGGAAGGGCGCATCGTATACGCCGATTGTAGAAATAAAAAATTTAAACTCCTTCGGTAATCTTCAGGAGGCTCTGGATTACGAGATTAAACGTCAAATTGACGTATACGCACAAACCAAAGAAGTGTACTCTCACGGGGCAAAAGAAACACGTGGCTGGGATGATACTTCTAAACAAACATACACACAGAGAAAAAAAGAAGAAGCGAATGAATACCGGTTTATACCTGAGCCAGATATTCCTACCGTCTTAATCTCCAGAGAAGAGCAGGAAATGGTTCAGGAAGGTATGGGTAAGCACCCGTTAGAAGTGAGAGAAGGGTTGATTAAGCAAGGCGTGTCCAGTCAGGCAGCAGACCTGCTTGCGAGTGAAATTAGTCAATATACGATCTACCAAAAGGTAGTTAACAGTAAACTCGCTAATGAAAAAGTGATAGCAAATATTTTAACCAATCAATTAGCTCCGGAAATCGCTGAGTTACCAGACGCAACGGTAGAGCCATGGAGTACTGAACTACAAAAGGTCGCTGATGCTTTGGCAGAAGGAAAAATTTCGCCGAATGAATTCAAGGAGATTATCAAGAACCATACAAGCGGTACTATTGACTGGAATTCATTGCTTCAGAAAGCTTTATCCGAAGAGAAAGTAGATCTCCGTCCACTACTGGAGAAAGCTTTCGGAGAAAATACCAAAGTGGTTGAGCAGATAAAAAGCGGTAAAGATTCTGCAAAAATGTTCTTTGTTGGCATTGTTATGAGGGAGACGAAAGGCAAAGCAAATCCTGATGAGGTAAAAAAACTTATTGATGACATGATAGAATAGCTGGAGAACGTGTGAACAATTCTTTCGTAAAGTTATTAAGGAAAGGGTGCTAGCAGGTGACTAAGTTTTAGTACAGATTAAATACATTATGAATCAGAACAATATTAGAAATTTTTGTATTATTGCGCATATTGACCATGGAAAGTCGACGCTGTCTGACCGTCTGCTTGAAGTGACAGGTACGATTGACAAGCGAAAATTGCATGATCAGTTTATGGACACACTGGATCTGGAACAGGAGCGGGGAATTACCATCAAGCTGCAATCAGCACGTATGAATTACCGGTATAACGACGAAGAGTATGTATTGAACCTGATTGATACACCTGGTCATGTGGATTTTTCATACGAAGTCTCTCGCTCTCTCGCCGCGTGTGAAGGAGCATTTTTGCTCATTGATGCAGCACAGGGAGTTGAAGCCCAAACCATATCTAATGCATTTAAGGCGCTGGAGCACGATTTAGTGATTATTCCTGTGGTGAACAAAATTGACCTTCCTAATGCTGAGCCTGAACGAAGAGCACAGGAAGTCTGTGACATGCTCGGGTTTAAGATGGAAGAGGTGATTTATACCTCCGGCAAGACTGGAGCAGGGGTTGAGAAGATGTTAGATACGGCGATAGAGATGATTCCTGCGCCTTCCGGTTATATTGATGAAAAGTTTCAGGCTCTCATTTTTGACTCCTTTTATGATGATCATAAAGGTGTGGTCGCACAGGTGAGAGTGACGAACGGTAGTCTGAATTCAAAAGCATTCGTAGAAAAAAGAAAGCTACGGTTTATTGGGACCAAGAATGATATTCCGGCGCTTGAAATTGGCTATATGACACCAGTTTTAGTTGAAGGGAAAGAATTAAGTGTGGGCGAAGTTGGATACATAGCAACGGGGCAAAAAGATATTCAGAAGATACGAGTGGGAGACACCGTGACATTCGCAGATGAGCCGGCACAAGCGTTGCCTGGCTATGAAAAAGTGAATCCAATGGTTTTTGCTGGATTTTATCCAACAGACTCTGATAAGCAGGTTGAATTTCGGGAAGCTCTGGAAAAGCTGGCGCTCAACGACGCGGCTCTTTCGTATACTCCCGAAGCTTCACAAGCGCTGGGGTTTGGATTTCGTTGTGGATTTCTCGGTCTCTTGCACATGGAGATAATTCAGGAACGACTGGAGCGTGAATATGGAATTGACCTGGTTATCACCGCACCTTCAGTAGAATACCGGGTTAAGCTTCAGGGCAATGCAAACCATAATGAAGAGTTTAATCCAACTGACTTTGACGATAGTAATTTGCTTATAATTACGTCAGCAGCAGAATTGCCCGATATGTCGTACGTTGAAGAAATCTACGAGCCATGGGTGGCGGCTGAAATCATTCTTCCCAGCGACTACATAGGAGATATTATGACGCTTTGCCAGGAAAAACGAGGCGTGTATAAAAACACAGAGTATATGCATGGGACAAACACAGCGATGGAACGCGTCATCCTCAAGTACGACATGCCGTTGTCAGAAATAGTTACTGACTTCTTTGACCGTATGAAGTCAATTTCACATGGATATGCTTCGCTGGACTATCAATTTAAAGCCTTTGAACCGGGTGATATCGTGAAACTTAACATAATGGTACATAACGAACCAGTTGACGCTCTTGCAACCCTGGTGGATCGAGATAGCGCATACGCAGTGGGGAAGAAACTCGTTGAACGCCTTAAAAATGTAATCCCCAAACATCAGTTCAAAATTCCTTTACAGGCAGCTATTGGTGGAAAAATTATCGCACGTGAAGATATACCTGCGTTCAAGAAAGATGTCTTGAAAGGTTTATACGGAGGTGACCACCGTAGGAAGATGAAGCACCTGGAACGACAGAAAGAAGGTAAAAAGCGTATGAAACAACTCGGCAGCGTAAGTATTCCACAGGAGGCATTTTTAGCGGTATTAAAAAAGTAACAGTATGGCCAAATCAAAACCAAGAAAGTATTTTGTTCATGGTATACCTTTAGTATGTCCAATATGCAACCACAACAGGTTCTTCACCCGGGAAACACTGATGAACACCCCTGGGATGTCTTTACTTGGTTGGGACTGGGCAAACAAGGCTGCTACAAACTTCATCTGTGAGCGTTGTACTCATATTCTCTGGTTCGTAGAGGTGGACAATATTTCTTTTGAGGAGTGAGTATGGTTGGCGTACAAGTAAAGAAAATGTATACTCTGAGTAGCTATGTTCGCTCGAATAAAAAGACTTATCAAATCGTTCCTTAATAAATTCATATCAGCAGCTGAAGACCCTGTATTGATACTCGAGAATAATATTCGCGAGATGAAAGAACAGATTCCTAAATTAAATCAGGGAGTTGCCAAGGCGCATGGTACGGTAATCATGCTTGAGAAACAGGAAGCGCAATACCAGGTCGAAGAAAAAGCGCTACGGGCTAAGTTAAAAGCTGCAGCAGCTTCTGGAGAAAATGAGATGGGTAAGGATATCGCATTACAGTTACAACGAACGATAAACCAGCGTGAAAAAACTGAAACGTCACTTGAAGCTGCGCGTGAAGGTTTAGAATCGATGGAAGAGCTTCGTGATACCCAGATCCGTAAGATCAAATCAGAAACTGAAAAGATAAAAGACGCGATTGAAGATTCCAAGGTCGCGAAGCTCAAAGGTGAACTTGCGACTTTATTTGAAACCTATGAGGTAGGAGATGTTTCTGGATCTAATGATGAAATGCTTGAAAAATTAACTCAGGAGGCTGCGATGAATGAAGGTAAGCTCGCTGCAGCATCTAAGTCACCTGATATGAAATCTATACAGCTTGAGAAAAAAGCAGAAGAAATTCAGGCTGAAGAATTGTATAAACAGTTTACGGAAGAGATGAATATTGACATTGCTTCAGGCTCAAAGACAACTAAACAAAAGACCAAACAAAAGGTCAAGAAAACAATGGGCTAAAATAACCCGCTTCTTATGTGGGAGCGTTAGATGATATATTATTGGTACATGAATAAAGGTCTTCGGAATTTTCTGAAAGTGAGTATAGCGGCAGTTTCCCGGCCTACAAGAATACTTGTACTTGGAATAGGAGCTCTTGTCTCTCTTATTTTTCCTGACGCTTCGATTATCATGATACCTGTTTCGGTGATTTCTGTAATACTTATGTCCTGGGCAGATATCAATAATGAAACATTTATCAATAAAGTACTCCAGGGTGCTACAACTTCTCTCGAAAGAAAATCTCACCAACCCGATATTTCTGATTTTATTTCAAAGCTCGAAAAAAAACTGGAATCAAGTTTGTACCCTGAAGTGAAAAGTGATTTGCTACATGTGCATGACAGCTTGCTGAAAATTAAAAGTTTGTTGCAGGAGTTCTCAGCAGAAGAACGTGCGCAAGTAGATTTTGTTGTCGAGTATATACTCAAGTTAGCTCAGAAACTATTTGAACTGACTGATCAGGAGCAGAGGGCAAGAAACTACCTTGAAAGGGTAGATGAAGGGCAGATAAGCAAGGATATAGAAGGCATTAGGCGATCCATAGCACGGATCTCAGACCCTGTTGCAAAAAAGGAGTATGAAAAAGCCGAAAGGCTTAAGAAAGAACAGTTAGGGCTCCGTAAAGAGGTCGTTTACAGGCTTGAAAGGATCGACTCATATATTGCCAGAATTAAAGTAACTTTTGAAAACGCCTACGCAAATATGACAAAAATAAGCTTAAAAGATACTCGAGATTTTGTAGATGAGGGAGAAGTGGTTACCGAAAGTCTGGAGCAGATTGTGCAGGATATTGAAGATCTCGAAAAGAACATGATCTCTATAGAAGAACGGATAGAGTCAAACGAAGATAAGCAAAAAAAACAGCAACAAACCACAGAAATTCATTGATTTGATTAGACGTAGTATAATGTAAAAATATTTCATATGGCGGATATAAAACCTGTAAAGTCAAAATTAACTCTATCATTTATAGTATTCCTTATTTTTCTTCTATTTACTTGTGGAGTAGGAGTGTGGCAAGTAAGCCAACATGTTAAATTGCCGGGGTTGAACTCCAGGGAGCATGTCGAGATCTCAATTATTTACGCACCAGAGTCTGAATTATATCTTAAAGAAGCTATTGAAGCATTTAATACGTCATATGAAGACGGAATTCATCCCGTTACCGGTGAAAAACTTGATTCAGAAGCTAAAGGGATACGAGTGGTAGGAGAATCTGGTTCATCAGGTACTATCCGCTCATATATTGTTAACGCAGTTAATGGTTTGAATACAGATCAGGTTGCGAAACCTACAATTTTTGCACCTTCTGTAAGTCATTGGCTCCGACTGGTGAATTACGAAACAGGCAAAGAAGTGTTTACTCTTGATGAAGCTCAGGCGACTGCTAACGCACCAGTGGTTATTGCAATCTGGGAAAGCAGACTTAATCTTATTAAGGCTAAAAACCCTGGAAAAGAAATCGGCTGGGAGGAATTGATTCAGGTTTTGCGTAGTGAAAATGGCTGGGCTGACTATTCTTCAAATATTAAGCGTAAAAAAGTCTACTATGGACATACTGATCCTGCTGTCAGTTCGACTGCATTGTCTACCTTAATCTCAGAATATTTTGCCAGTGCGAAATATATTAGTAAAAACAAAGATCTCGAACAACTGACTATTGCTGACGTAAAAAATAAAGAAATTGAAAAAGGTGTAAATGAAATAGAGAAATTGATAAAGCACTACTCTTCACGAACCACCGAGTTTAAAGAGTACATAGCACAGGGTCCGGATTATCTCGATTTTGTTGCATTGGAAGAAAATGATCTCATCTACATTAATCAGGGTAAAACTGAGTACAAACCACCGGAAAAACTGGTCGCCCTGTATCCAAAGGAAGGAACATTCATTCACGAACATCCATTTGCAATTCCAAATGCTGACTGGGTCAGTGAGGAACAGCGTGAGGCAGCGGAGGTTTTTACTGACTATGTGCTTTCTGACGAAGTGCAGAGAAAAGTGCTTGAAAATGGTTTTCGTCCAGCAAGTGAATCAGTTGCTATTGCATTACCAATTTCTGCAGAGTATGGTGTAGATCCTGCTCAGCCCAGGGTTGTCCTCAACGCTCCAACTCCTGAAGTAATTTCTACTGTACAGTTGAACTGGAACTTTGTGAAAAAGAAAAGCGAGGTATACATGCTCGTTGACACATCAGGATCAATGGATGGCGAAAAGATTCAAAACGCGCGTGAAGCGTTACGGCTTTTTGTAGAGAAGCTTCCTGCAGAAAATCGAGTTGGACTTGTGACATTCTCCGAAACCGCGGAAACAAGTATCCAGATGGAACCACTCGAATCAAACAAAGAAAAGATCACCTCTGGTGTCAGTGAACTGTATCCTTCCGGCACAACAGCCTTATATGATGGCTTATTGCAGTCAATTAAAAACATAGAACAGCAGGAAAACAAAGACGACGTGATTCGAGCCATACTCCTTTTGAGTGATGGTAAAGACACGGCGAGTAAAGCTACACTTGGCGATGTAGTAGAAAAACTTCAAGCATCCCAGACTTCCGATACACCAATACTCGTCATCCCAATCGCCTATGGAGGTGATGCAGATATTAGTGCACTTAATGCTATTGCACGTGCCTCATCTACCCGTGTGCAGACTGGTGAAACAGATGATATTGATAAATTACTTGAAGTAGTAAGCAGTTATTTCTAGTACAGAAGTGCAATCACAATGCAGTGGGAACATCAGATTAAAGAAGCATATTTGAAGCAGCAGAAGTCTGTATTTGTATTGCATGGAAATAGTAATGATATTTTTCATTGTAACGATGACGAATTGTACCTTGCAGACTACCTGTCACGTAATCTTTTTGCAAAAAGAGAAATTGTATTTACATTTAATATAGGTACAGGTATAACCTTTCGGGATCAGCATTCAAAAAGTGAGTTTCAAAAATTACTTCACGGTCTTGGGGCGCTCCATGGGAAAGATTATTCCGGGGATTTACCAGCAGACAGTGGGGATGTTATGCGCATTATCGATAGGTATTTACGGACTTCGGGCAAGGATAAAAGCGTTGCGTTGATTATTGAGCATGCAGATTTATTGATTCCAAATGAGGAATTAGCATCACTTTCCATTGGGGATAAGAAAACACTTATTACCTTACATGAATGGGCAAGAAGCAAAGAGATACGCCAGAACGATCATACCATTGTTCTTGTCTGTGAATCCGTCAGCCAGCTTCATCGGACAGTAACTGGAAATCCTGATATTACTAAGATCGAAGTCGAATTTCCTTCAGAAAAAGAAAGAAAAAAGACTATTCGAACATATTTAAAGGCATACAATGTAGCGACATCACTCTCACAAAAAGCAATGTCTAAACTTGTCAATGGATTAAATCGAAAAGATATCCGCGATATATGCCATGCGCACAAGAATAATCGATTGCAGGAGGAATTGCTTGCCGGGATGAAGAAGGGGCTTATTGAGAAAGATGCCGGCGAATTTATTGAGTTTGTTGAGACTGATAGGGATCTGAGTGACGTTGCTGGTCACGAACGAGCAAAGAAGCGATTGAGAGAAGATGCTGAACTGATAAAAAAGGGGTTGTTAAGCGTGGTTCCGATGGGGTATCTGATTTGTGGTCCTGTTGGAACGGGAAAAACGTATCTGGGAGAGTGTTTTGCAGGAGAGGTTGGCATTCCTGTTATAAAGCTTAAGAATTTCAGAGAGAAGTGGGTAGGCCAGACCGAAGCCAATTGGGAAAAGATTCTCAGGACATTACAAAATTTGTCCCCTGTTGTGGTAATGATTGACGAGGCAGATGCTGCACTTGGGAATCGTGAGCAGGAAGGAGACTCTGGCACATCAAAGCGGGTATTTTCCTCTCTGGCAGCAACAATGGGAGATACGAGAAACCGTGGAAAGCTTATATGGATGTTGCTTACGGCTCGACCTGAGCTGCTGCCGGTGGATTTGAAGCGGCAGGGAAGAGCTGAAGTACACATACCTTTGTTTTATCCGAAGAATTTTAAAGAGAAGCAGATTTTTTTTGAGATATTAGCTAAGAAGCATGAGATTGAAGGATTTGCAGCTCTTCTTGGAGGAAGTACAAATGAAATGCTTAGCGAAATTCGCTCAGGTGCTGATATTGAGAGTGTTTTAATTACATTTAAACGTGAAAAGATACTTAATTCATCGGTAGATGAGGTTGAATTGTTCCGAAGTATTATAGGGAGATTTTGTTCGTCGCTTGATCCGGAAGAGGTCGAGAAGCAGGTGCAGGCAGCGTTAGATGAGGTGACAGATATGGAATTGGTGGAAGATTAAAAAAGTGGGTGGTTAGGGTCAGGAAACGTTGAGGTTTATTTTCAGGTTATTCTCGAAGCATTGCAGTGTATAGGTGCCAGGGTCAGGAATCCTAAGAGGGTACTTTACCCGTTCGTCATCAATCAGGCTGATTGAATAGCCGAGCGAGGTGTTTTCAAGAAGAGTGCACTCAGCGAAGGGTTCTTTGAAGATGTTGAGGGTATAATGGGTGTTTTCTTCGATAGTGACTGAGGAAGGGGTAATCGCATTTTCGCTAACCCGGAACCTGAGTTCTGGAATCTCTGATTTTTCAAGCTCTCCCGTGGAACGGGCATGGTCTGTGTTTTCTGTAATATCCGGCTGCGAACGGGCAAAAATTACTAAAGCTACTGCTGCGATTACGAAGATTATTCCAAATGTCACCACGGGTATCCAGAATTGCTTCTGTACCCACTTTCCTTGTTCTGTTTGTAGGTGATTATGTTTTTTCCGCTCACCTTCAGTTTTCTTTCGCTTCTTTTTTACACCCATGCTGGTGGGTAGAGTATACGGGAAAAAGATTTTGGTGTCAGTTGAAGATGAATGGGGTCGATTTACGCAAGAACAATTCCATTTTCTTCCACACTCTAATTATATACCTATTTTATTCTGAAAGTCTTCAATCGCTTCAAGCTCGATTTTTCGGAATAGAGGCGCAATATTATCTGCTACGGTGAAAGTATCTGCAGCAATTACAGAGAAAGTAAAGCGATCCTCTCCAGGTTTACCTTCGAGTGGTTCTAATGACAAATAAGATCGTAACTTTGCACTCGCTTCCGGGGTGAAAGGAGCAAGTAAGACAGAGAGCGATTGGACAATCTGTAAGCAGTTAAAAATCGTCTCCCATGTCTTATTTGGGTCTTTTTTGACGTTTTCCCAGGGTTTGTGATGGTCAAAGTACTGGTTGCCAAATTTGGAATATGCGAGGATTTCATTTAGCGCCGCAATAAATTCGCACTGCTCAAGATGACTACATACTTTTGTAAATGTCTGCTCCGTTTGTTGCTGAACTGCTTTAGCTACTTCAGGTGATGTTTTGCATGCAGTTCCAGGAATTTTATTCTTATAAAACACCAATACTCTATGAATAAAATTGCCAATTGTGCCTACAAGCTCGTTATTAATAGTTGCCTGGAAATCGTCCCATTTCCAGTTTGTATCCCGTGACTCTGGAAGGATAGAAGCAAGGTAAAAACGGACCTGGTCGACCCCAAAATACTTCCCAACAGAATATGAATCAAGAAATACTCCACGACTCTTGGAGAACTTCTTATCTTCAAGGTTTAAAAAATGATTGATAGCTGGAAAATAAGGGAGGTTATATCCTTTTCCCTGACCAATTAACTGTGCGGGCCATATTATTGTATGGAAGGCAAGATTATCTTTTCCCATGAAATAGTAGTGCTTCGTGTCCGGGTGCAGCCAGAACTCTTTCCAGTCATTGCCAGTTTGTGTACTCCATTCTATCGCCGCAGACAGGTACCCGATAACCGCTTCAAACCAAACATAAAAACGTTTGCTCTCTATATGTTCAATACGATCATGTTCAGGTATCTGTTCTACAGGAATCTTGATTCCCCAATCAATGTCCCTCGTTATTGCTCTCGGTTGAAGTCCTTCTTTTAGCCAGCCTACGGTTTCCTGTCGAACCCATTTTCTCCAATGTAGAGAAGCATCTACAAAATTTTTAAGATCTTTTTCTAATGCCGGTAGATCAATATAATAATGTTGAGAATCTTTCAGTGATACCTCTGATCCTGTCAATTTGCTTACCGGATTAATAAGCTCGCCTGACTCCAGGGTTCTCCCACAGTTTTCACATTGATCCGCGCGTTGTTCCAATGCGTGGCAATAAGGACATTGTCCTTCAACATACCGGTCAGGAAGAAATTTATTATCCTGTTCGGAGTAATACTGTGCACTTGTTTTACGAATAATGTAGCCGTTTTGCAGAAGGTTTAAAAAAACTTCCCTGGTTGTGTTGGCGTGGTTTTCAGTACGAGTTGAAGTAAACAAGTCATAACTAATGCCATATAGCTTGATTAGTTCGTGGAGCTTGGGTTCAAATTCGTCAACTATCTTCTGCGGTGTAACTCCTTTTTTGTCGGCCGCTACTGTGATAGGTGTGCCGTGACAATCAGAACCTGATACCATGAGGGTATCATGTCCTGAAAGCCGTACAAATCTGGAGAATATATCACTGGGTATGAGATACCCCGCCAGGTGACCTACATGGATGTTTCCATTAACATACGGCCACGCTACACCGATAAATATTTTTTTCCTTTTAGTAGTATTCATTTCTAACAGGTTCGCAAAGAATCATTTCCGTTCTGGACAGAAAAAAACTTGCATTTGTAAAGAATTATAGCTGAAAGCTCCGCATTCTAAATTCATATTTTAAAATGGATTGAATGAACATTGAGCAATTATATATGGTCTCTTACGAGTCTTCAATAAATGTTTTTCCAATATTGTAAACAAGAGGGATTTCATATCTGGAATTATTGTACGCTTGTGCTCCAGCAAGGATTAGTAGAATGTAGCATGCTATATTCCAGATAGTAGCTCCCAACTCTGAAATTGTTGGTAAATCCAGCAAACGGATAAAAAATAATGTACCCAGCCAGACGCCCTGAGCGACAAGACTTTGCTTAATATGCCAGGAAACATTTCTATCTGACTTATATGTTTGTAAGAGTTGTAGTATAAGCGCAACGATGGGAATTACGTAAATAACAAGCTTAGTCATAGCCTGTCCGTCGCCTGGGCTTATGCCCTGCTGGGATTTTTGTTGTATGGATACATATTCTTTGTCCAGAGAAGCTTGCCCAACATGTTCTTTGATTTCCTGCAGCTGATCACTGTCAACCTGTTTTTGAGACTGATCTTCTACTGGCTGGTTCTGGAATTGTAAAGGGTTAAGTTTTTCAGGAGGTACGTTGGGTGGTGGAGGTGTGGTTTGCTGAGGAGCTGCATTCTGGGCTGCTGTGTTTTGAATTTGTACTTGTGGATCTTGTCGAAAGACTGGTTGTTGAGCAGTAGTCTGATTGTTTCTCTGAATATTAGGTGCAGCTTCCTGCTGCCGGGTGGTGTTACTCTGAGGAGGTGGTGATGGTTGTTGTTGCGTTTGTATTTGATTTGCAGACGATTGCGAAGTTCCATGAATTTGCGGGTTTGTGGAGGGGGCAGGGGAAGGTGGATGGTTGATCACCTGATTGTTGTCACTAAAAAAGTCACCATGCTTGTTCGCGTAGATAGAAGACTGGGAGGCGGCATGGTTATTAACCTGGTTTTGCTGTGCATTCTGCGGCATAATCCTGTTGTCTATCGAATCCCAAGTATTACGAGAATATCTTCATCTATCGTTGAGTCAAGTGATGCCTGCGCAGTTTCATAGGTAGGTTCAAGTATAGTCGTGATTTCCTCAGCTAATTCCTGTGCACGGGGATCTTTGTAGTACACCGTTGTGGATTGAATATTTCGAACGTCATTATTTCCAGGGGTTTTTGTGGTAAATCCTTCTCTGATCAGTAAAGCGTTAACCCGGCTTGCCGCGCCAGTTACATTATTTCCGTTTAATACAAGAACTTCTACTTCGTCCTTGGTAAAAGGCGTTTGAGTTGGAGAAGGTGAAGGGGTTGGACTTGTGGTGGGTTCCGGTGTTTGTGTCGGAGTAGGGGTGATAGTATCAGTTGGGGTTTCTTCGGGGGTGGGTGTTGTTTCTTCCCCTATTGCAACTTCCTCATTACCCTGAGATATTCTTCTGGAAACCTGAAGACCTGTATACGAGAGTAAGAGCACTAATGCTACAGCAAGAATAACTGTTACTGCGATTACCTTAACATTCCACCGTTTTTCCGTTTGCGAAGCATCTTTGACCACAGTATTTTTCGTGAATGGCATTGCAAAAGAACTTTCCTGATTCGTATTCTCCGGTTGAGGAAAATTTGGTTTTAGTGTCTCAGTAAGAGGTCGTCTTTCAAGTTCATGTATCGGCTGCGGTTCTAAAAATCCCTTGCTTGCTACTGAAGACATAGCAGACTTAATGAGCCCTTTTAATATGATTACTGCTACTGGATCAAATTCGCTTTCATTTTCACTCCCTACGGGAACCCAGTTGAAAGGGACTCCAGTACGTTGCAGGTAACTTTGAATCCGATCCGGGTCGAATAAATTATTATGAATGACGAGAATATTCTTGATCCCTAATGCCACTTCTTTTGATTGTCGAGCGTACTGTACAACCTCTTCTATTGCTTTATCAAAATTTTCGTTAAATTCGATAACGTTATGCCCCCACACAGACTCAAGATGTACTCCATGGGAATCAGCGAGAAAAAACTTGAATCCTTTTTCAAACGGGGATAAAAGCAGAGTAGGGCCCGTGAACTGTGGCTTGAGTTCTTCATAAATGCATTGGAATGTAGGAAAAACACTATCGACAGGGATATTCAGAGCGTTAAAGATCTGTAAGAATGGATGGAGGTGGTCTGTTCTGATTGCATTCGAAAGGAAAAAAGCTTTACGATTAATCTCGTGTATTTGTCTGTTGATGAGGTGAAGTTTTGAGGCGGAAAAGTTGAATTTCTCTTCTATAGCCTTATGCAAATCCCGTTCATCAATCTCCTTGCGGTTCTTTTCGACCTCAAATTTCGTGATAAGAACTTTGTTATCAGGGACTGCAATCCATGCACCATCAATACGGTTATGCGTTTTGGAAACAGAGGTAATCAGGTTTTTAACTACTTCCTGTAAGTGGTGTTGATCATAAATGATTCCTTCCTCTAAAATTCCGCTTTGAATTTTAAGATGATCAATAGCAATTATATCCACTTTACGGCCGTTAATCTGTGCAAGGGCGCAAAAAACGCCTGTTTTAGAGAATTCAAGACAAACTACTGTTTTATTAAGACTAAACATTGCAGGGCAGATCTTATAACAATATATTTTTTTGTACCATGTTTGTCAAATGCAGAAGATAAAAAATTCAGCATCCTGCTGAATTTTTTATCTTTACATGTGTGCTCGAGTAAGTTTTTATTTGATTCGTTCTCTTCTTAGTTCATGACTGCGAATATTGTACTTGTAGTTGCTTGATTGATTCGCGTAGGTGGCATGCATTTTCGCCATAACCGCATCAATCAAATGATATATATCTTTACCGCGCTCAGAAAAGTAGAAATGTGTATTCTTAAGTCCTACTTTAAGCTTTACAATAAAACGGTTTGCTCCTTTTTTTGCATCCCGTACTATAAACCATTCTGTTTCAACTCCTTCCAATTTTTTCTTTTTTAATCTTTTTGAAATATAATTACTGACCGCGAAGGTTGGGTCTACTTTGTTATAATTGATTTTTGGCAGCTGCCTTGTATTTGACATAATCGTATTAATAATAAATTTAATACGATTATTTTGTGTCAGATAGTTACGGTGCCTGATTACCTTTTTATGATTGCTAAGGTGAGAACACTGTTTTTTTATCAGTTTTAATGAAGTAAGCTTCAGTACTTTTGAGTTTAAAATCCAGACCAAATTCTTTTCTTTTTTCCTTTGTTTCTCCAGTATAGTTTACGCCACGATACACTCCGTTGTCGTACCGGGTAAGATTTGAGGCTCTTATTTCTCCATCATGAGCTGATTCTATGACTTTAAGAAACTCAAATGCTTGTATACCGTCTTTAAAACTTTCCGTTCCATAGAATTCCTGTTGTCCGTTTCCTGTGCCAGGTGCAACTCCAACGAGAGACCATCCATTGAGCAGTTGGACTGGGTAAGGCTCCTGAGGCGTAGAACCAAAAAACTCAATATATCCTTTTGCTTGAGCACGTATAAAGTATCCTTCGTTTGGTTTAATGGCGAAGTCACTCCCCATAATCTTACCGTTGTCGTCAGTATACTCTATCCATTTACCATGCCATTTTTTCACCGAAGTTATTGGCACATTTTTTGACTTTGCGATGGATATTAAGTCACTGGCTTTGTATAGTTCGCTTTGAGCATTGAAAAATGGGAAGTTTGCAAGATTCCAGCCATTAACAAAATCATATCGGAATGTTTTCTGTTCTTTTCGCAACGTAAAATTCTGATCGACTATCGTTCTTTCATTGCTATCTTGTTTACCATTTCCATTGAGATCCAGGTAAAAATTGACTCTTGTAGGGCTTTCTATGTTTAACGTCACTCCTTCCGGGCCTGTATATTGCCCCGGCGTTAAAATTTGTCCCGATGTTGCGTTGATTCCCGATTCAGCATGGGCTTTTGACAAAATACCAGTATTCCCCGTTTCATTCTTTTTTATTGCTCCTGTATTTTGCACCTTTCTTGCAAAGAAGGCTTTAGCAACAATAATATTTCTCCCTGGATCTTCAAAGTCAACGGTGAGTATTAGATCCATACCATCTTCCGGAGGAGTTGTATTCAGAATTTCCAGATCGCCGTCATTCAAATAGTTTAATGGATGATTTTGCAGTTCAACAATTGAAACATACATTTTAGGATCGATAGTGTCCCCATTCACCGCTACCTTATTAAAGTCCATTGCCACACCATCGATAACAGGACTGTGGGTCCAGTGTTTAATATCACCATCATATCCGGTACCTGTGCCGAAGCTACGTACTGTATCGACCTGATCTCGTGAAGTGAACTCTCTTTCGTGTAGACCTGCCCGGTGAGCCGCAACCCGAACTGTGGTAGACAGCTCGCAGATACCATTCAGAACCCTTCCCCGGTTATAAGTAAATTCAGGGTAGGCTCCGATTTTCTGATAAAACTCACCAGGACTCACATTACCAAGTATATGATTAAACTCGAATTTATCACCAGGTACAATAACATGCGCACCGCCGATTCCTCTTCTTGCTTGAGGAGTTCCCTGATAGCAACTCTGCAGGTTTGCATTCATTCCACAAAAAGCCATCATTACGTTGCCTTCAGCCCAGGATCCCTTCCATTTACCCAGATCCATTTTAAATACACCAATAGGTTCCCCTTCAACCGGTCGGTATTCCTGGTTCACTTTTCTAATGGATTCAAATTGGCTATTCGCAGCGTCGCCTGCCAGCTCGGGTGGAAGAGGTATATTCACTGAAGGTGGTTCTGGAGCAGGTTGTGGGGGGATTGGATTTGGTTCACTGCCAGGGTCTGGATTTGGTTGAGGAGTAGGGCGCTTTTCAGGGGGGCTGCTGTCTTGAGGGGGTGTGGGGCGTGGCTCTGGAGCTGGACGTGAATCACTTGGTGTGCATGAAGTGTTTGCTTCTTCAATGCAGGCAGCGTAGGTGCTTTCACTGGGGCATCGTCCCTTATCCTGATTGTCCCACGGTAGGTCAGGGTTATACTTGTTCCCGCAGCAAATGGCCACATTATGATCATGTCCCCTGCTGCACTCATAGGCTTTTGTTGGTGCAGAGCTGGTTATTCCTTCGACCACTGGTTGTGGTGCTGTGACGCATGTGTTTTGTTCGCTGGAACAGACTTTCCCGGTTTCTGGTTCTCCTGTTTCCTGTCCATTGAGTGTTCTTTGGCATGCCTGATTCCCATCAATCCTGGTGTCTTTGCACCCGGCCTTTTGTGATTCAGTTTTCTGGGCTGGATCTCCTTGTTTTTTAGGTGTTGATTCTGGAATGGGTCCGGTGCATTGCTCTGGCTCAAGTAATTTTCCTCCACGGGCAATCGCAGCACATCCATTATCAGGTCCTCCAAGAGCATCTCCTCTGTCATAGTCATTTTTGGCTTTTTGTCTTTCCTCACACGTGGGGGCTTCGCTGTATGCGGTATCAAGTAATTCACAGGCGTTTTTTTTATCGTTAATTGGTCCCGAGTCAATTTGTTCATCGTTTTTTGGTCCTGAATCGACAGTCCCAGTATCGGCTTCGCATTGTGATTTTACGCCTCGGGCGATGTAACCACATTTTTCGGGATTTTGTTGTTTTACATCAGCGCAAAAGCCATATGTGTGATCCTGTAAGATCTGGCATCCGACTCCTTCCTGATGTTTTTTCATAGCCTCCTCAGCTATTTCGCCACATAAACCGGCTTCTAATGTGCCTCCTGCTTCATCTTGATTTGCACAATAATCATACGCTCGATCTTTTGTTTTTATAAATTTTTCAGCTGCTACTGTTTCAGGTACGAGTTTTTGAAGTGATGATTCGTCAGATTCCTGTATGCCCTGGAAACTGAAAGACTGTACAGGAGTCAGCTCTTGATCGTACGCGTCAATAAAGTATGATTTATCCTGGTCATATGCGGTAATTCTATACTTGGTGGGTGCAGTGGTTGAAGGTTCGAATGGCTCCTTATGATCTAGAGAACGTAGATTTGCCAGATCAAACGAATAGGTTCCATTATCTGCGGTATAGGTAGTAAGCAAAGAAGAAATTCTCTCTTCACCAGCAATTGCCTGCAATTGAACAAGTATATTTTCCTGGGGGTGATTATTTTTGTCGAGTATTTCACCGTATGCAGGTTCAGGAGTTTTGATCTCCTTATCTACCTTAGGTGTTTCAAGCTGGAATAAATCGGGTATATCTTTCTGGTTGAATAAGGTATTGATCTTAAAATAGTATTTCGTATTCGGTTCAAGATTTCTCGCGACAATGAGATGGGCTCTACGACTACTTTTTTTATCCCTTGTTCCGTCAAGGAAATAATCACGTTCGTCCAGAAAGAGCTCGCTGTCGCGAAAATCAGGGTTGTCTGCAACTTCTATCTCAGCAGGTGTGCTCCAATTAGTTAAAAACGATACCGTAAAGGTATTCGACCCCACAGTTGATATTTGTACTTTCTGAGGTGATGCCTGAGAGCGGCAAAGCATTCCGGCAGAAAATATAAACATCATGCCTATTCCTAGAATCCCTAGAATCAAGTGTGTTCTTGTGAATAAACGGGTTGAAGTGTTTGACATGTGAATAAATGTAGGTCATTCTATAGATATACTCATAAAGGTTCAATAGCGGTAATATGTTTATCGAATTTTTTACAAATATGGTAACAAAAGGTGGTCTTGCAGCTGTCTTTTTGCTGCTATTTCTCGTGGCGTTATGCATTCCCGTTCCTTCACAAATTCCCCTTGGATTTGGTGGTTACCTGGTTTCAACTGGTGAACTGAATTTCTGGGCTGTCGTGCTGGTAGGTTCATTCGGAAAACTTACTGGTTCCATTCTGTTATATGTAGTATGCCGGAAAAAAGGCCACTCATTTGTATTGCAGCATGGAAAGTGGTTTCGACTAAATGAAAAGAAGTTAAACAAGTATGAGAGGTGGTTTAGTAAATGGGGTGATGAACTGGTTCTTGTATTACAGTTTGTACCGATGCTTGGCTCAGTTATTTCTATTCCAGCTGGGATATTGCGACTAGATGCCTGGAAGTTCATTCGTAATACTTTTATTGGTACGTTTATCTGGAATATCTTTTTTGTATACCTTGGAAAGACCTTAGGAGAGAACTGGATTCATATATGGACAGTCTTCACGCCGTACAGGAACGTGGTGTATGTGCTCGCCTGTCTTGGGCTCTTAACATTTTTGCTCTATAAGTACAGGAGTAGATGGTTGCATGTTTTCAGAACTGGTTTATAAGCTGGTACAGATGTTGTAGTGTATCAGAAAATATTATTCAGTGGAGACTACAAGCATTAAATACCAAAAGAGAGAAACTCTTTATTCTCCGTTCATAATCTTATACAGCTCTTCTACAGTGATTTCCGGGTATTCTGTGAGCAGGTTGCCGCAGTTTTTTTTATCTTTAAGGAGCAACTGTATCTTTTTTCCATTCTGAATTGAATAAAGCTTTTCAAAATCTCCACTATTTATGTCGTTTCTGAACTTTATTTCGTAAAACGTACTATCGTGCGCATTGAAAAAATCTACTTCAATATCATTTTCAATATAGTAATACAGTTTCTTATGCTCCAGACTATTCAACTGCCTTCTTAAGTGCAGGTAGAACGCGTTTTCTGCCATTAGTCCAATCTGGGGATTCAAGCTTCTTGCGGTAATAATTCCTGTGTCATTAAGATAGTACTTAGGGTTTGAACTTTTGGTTATTCGGTGTGACCTGGAAAACCTGTAGAGCGGATAGATCAGAAACACATCCTCCAGATACTGCAGATAAAACCGGGCGGTACCATCGTCTACTTTTAAATCTGTTTTAATCCTATATGGGCTTACTGGCGTTCCAGTTTTTTCAACAAGGTAATCCAGTAGATCGCTCAGCAAGCGAGGGTTGCGAATCCCATACAAGCTTAATAGATCCCGATACAGAGTACTTTCAACTATATTTCTTAGTATTGAAATATCTTTTCGTTTGACATATTCAGGGTATCCTCCAGTAGCAAGGTACGCTTCAAATGCTTTTCTCGTGGCGGTACTTTTACCAGTGAATGTAAGGTACTCATCAAAGCTTAAAGGTAATACTTCAATAATTCTGAATCTGCCGGTGAGTTTGGATGTTTCTTCCTTCAGAATAAGACTTGATGATCCTGAAAGGTAAATTTGTACCTTAAAATTATCATAAATGTATTTTATGATAGTCTGCCATCCAGGTATTTCCTGGATTTCATCAAGGAAGATGTGAATTTTTTGTCTGCGGTCTGGTCTTATTCTAGCTAACACTTGGTTCAGTATTTCTAAAAGATCTTTTTTTAATACAACTATACTTTCCGTCGTTATGTATAATATGTTCGAAGACTTAATGCCTTGATCAAGTAAAGCATTAATCTGAGATTTTAATAAAAATGTCTTTCCTGTTCTCCGACCGCCTATGAGTACTTTGATAAGATTGTTGTGTTCAGAACTCAGTGCCTTAAGATACAAATGTCGTGAAACTAGCTTGTGCCTGAAATCCCGATTCTCCCACCAGGGATTTAAATTTTCCAACTCATTGAACATTTGTCGATTATAATCCATAAATAATTATTTGTCGATTATAATCCATTAATATTGCAGCTTAACTTATGATTACTATCCAAACATAATATTCGGAAAATCGCTCTCAAGCGCAAACCCCTCAGCGTATTCAATAGTCTCACGGTTGTTGAGGTGGTAGCCACGTGTTATCATCAATGATTTAAGAATTGCCATGGTTTCTTCATCGGCCTGAGAGTCGTAAAGACTGAAGAGGTCAAGCTTTTTCTGGTGAAACGGAGTCACATCGACCAGGACATCAATTTTTTGAGGTTGGAGTCCTTCAGAATAAAGCGTTGTAGGTGTTCGATGAGCCAAACCTAGATCCTTACGAATACCTGTCGCTGAACAGAATACCGCTTCCCGGGTGATCCTGGCTGCTGCTCTGTGGTCACGATGATAGTCGCTTTTGTGAAGTGTGATTACGATTTCCGGCTGAAGTTCACGTATGACTTGTACGACACCAAGCATGATGTGTTTTGAATACCTCAGGTTCAAGTCTTCTTCGTTGAAAAAATACTTGTGTTTGAGGCCTAGAAATTTACTTGCTTTGTCAAATTCACTTGCCCTGAGTTCTCGTAGTGCCTGTGGAGAATGATTTTCAGCGCCAGTACGTTTATCTACTCCCTCATGAGAAGTTGTGAGCACAATCTCACTCAGTTCATAACCCTGGTGCTGTAATTTAAATAGCGTTCCCGCAAACATAACGTGATCATCAGCGTGGGAAGATATAATTACTACTTGTTTATTCTGAACTTTGGATAGAAATTTGCAAATATGGTACCATGAGTCCACTATTCATACATGAGGTATGTGCTGGTATCTCAATATTATTCGTGGTAGTATATAAACATTCCATATGTCAAAAAAACAAATAATTATCATAGCTATTGTGGTTTTTGTTATCCTTTCATTACTTTGCGCTTGTTGTGGTACTTTTTTGCTACTCAGCAGTAATTCAAGCGAAAGTGATCTGAGCTCTACTACAGATACTGATGAAGACATAACCACTCCTACAGCAGCTGAAACACAAATTACGCCTACAACGCTCGCAAATGATGATCGTCAAGAACTATCAGAAGACGATGTCGTAAGACATAATTTAAAAAGACTTTCAGAGTCAGGAGGCATTGATCTTGATAAAGAAATACTGAGAATCCTCGAGGAACGGAATCTTGATGAAAAGTTTGATATATTCAGAGATAGTAAAACCCCTACACCTACGCAAAAACCTACCTTTAATCCAACGACTGAGCCAACTCTGACGCCTACACAGGCAGCCAATAACTCTCAATATTCCAAGATACAGGCATTTGTAAATCCAAGTGCTCCAGAAGTCAGGAGAATTGCAAGTGGTGCTAGTCCTGAACAGCTTTTTGCTGCATCTAAAAACTGGGTCTGGGTTGAGGACAAGATGCTTACGGGAGAAAACGAATTATGGATATACCCGCAGGATTTTCTCACAAAGACTCCAGATTTAAAAACGAATCCAGTGCCGGGAAGAATTGCGAGTGATTGCGAAGAACACGCGTATACTTTAACTTCAGCCTTACTTGCCAGTGGAATGAAGACTGAGCATGTTCGTGTTGCACTGGGGAAGGTGGATTTTGGAGGTTCTATTGGAGGACACGCATGGGTACAGGTGTATGATGAGAGTTCCCAAAGGTGGTTTGATCTTGAGCCGTCATCGGGAGATGCCGTGGATCCGAAGACAGGTAAGTACATAGAATCTGATGGTGTTCCTTATGATTTCTTCAAGACGAGGAAATATCCTGTTCACGAATATTATTTATTTTTTAATAATTCATACTACTATGATCCAAAGAATTCCGAAGATAACGCACCTGCAATGTGGAAGTAGGGGGGGGATACGTATCTTACAAGGTAATTGCTGATGGAGTCAGCTTGCTGTAAATGCCTATACATTTTCTAGGAACAGCCTTGCTATTCTTAATTCATCATAACTGAATTTGTCCCCTAACAGTTCTTTTACCGGCTTGAGGAATTCTGAACCGGTAGTTATAAATGCTTCCCGAATAATCTCCAGGTCGTTCACATTGGGCTTGAAATAATCAATATCAAAATCCGGTTCTTCCTGTTTAATCTTTTCAATATGGCTTATGATAGTCCCTCTGGTGACTCCGCGTAGTTGAGCAATTTGATCAATTGAAAATTTTTGTTTGAGGAGATCTTTCGTAGAAATGTTAGTTGATCGTTTTGGAGATTTTGAAGAGTTCTGAGCTTTTGGCTTAGCAATAATTCTTTTTTCAGAGATGCCTTTTGCTTCGCAGTAATTTTTAATTTCTTGAATAAACACTGTGCCATAGTTCCTTAGTTTCTTTGTCCCAACTCCACTAATTTTTTCAAAAGAACTCAGACTTTGTGGATATGTTCTCGCCATTTCTATAAGCGAAGTATCGCCAAAAACTACAAATGGAGGTACATTCATTTCCTCAGCAAACTTTTTACGTAACGCGCGAAGTTGTTCAAAAAGCTCTTTGTCGTACTCTTCATAATTCTTACTCGATGCTTGCCTGGGTTTATAACGCTGGAGGATTAGCTTTTCTCGATTCTTGATAAATGTCCTGCCTTTTTCAGTGACCTGAATTACGGGAAACTCTGATTGGGTTTTACGAAGTAATCCATACACGATGAGCTTGTTAATAAATGCACGAAGTTCTGGAATAGTATGTTCTGTTTCTATACCAAACACACTCAGGTTATGATGCTGATGTCTCAGGGTAGCTGGGGTCTCCTTACCTCGTAAGACATCAATAATGTGTTTTCCTCCAAATCTCTCCCCAGTCCGCAGCACGGTAGAAATCACCTTTTGCGCGATAATAGTTGCGTCAAACTCTTCTTTTGGGGATAAACAGTAATCACATCCTTCACAATTCTCCTGTGCAAGGTTCTCACCAAAGTATCGGAGCAGATATTCTCTTCTGCAACTTTCCAGCTCACAGTACGAGAGTATTTCAGAAAGTTTGATACTAGCATTTTTCTTTTCCGTCTCGTCTGCAATCTGACGAATGAAGTATTCCTGTTTGGCTGCATCTCCCGGGGAGTAAAAAAGTATGCACTCACTAGGTAAACCATCTCTTCCAGCTCGACCTGTCTCTTGATAATAGCCTTCGATAGACTTCGGCAAATCTTTATGTATGACAAGTCGGACATTAGGTTTATCAATTCCCATACCAAATGCAATAGTAGCTGTCACAACTCTTACCCCGTCTTTAACAAACCTTTCCTGGGTTAACTTGCGTGTTTCCGAGTCCAATCCTGCGTGGTAAGGCAAGGCTTCAAATCCATTTTCATTCAGGTATTCTGCAAGTTGCTCGGTATCTTTTCTCGAAAAACAATAAATAATTGTAGAATCGAGGTTATTTTGTTCCAGGAGTTCAATCATTCTTTCATGTACTCGATCTTTTGTTTCAACGGAATAATGGAGGTTTGGGCGATTGAAAGAGGATATAAAAGTATCTGCTCGAGGAATGTCAAGCTGTTCCAATATATCACGACGGACTTTATCTGTTGCTGTAGCGGTCAACGCGACAATCGGTACTCCTGGAAAGATTGCTCGTAAGTTTTTCAACGCGCGATAATCTGGACGAAAGTCATGTCCCCATTCAGAAATACAATGTGCTTCATCAATCGCGAATAAACTAACCCTACTCTTCAGAAATTCTACAAAGTTTTCGATTGCAAGCCGTTCCGGTGCGACGTAGAGAATTTTTACTTTATTTGCCCGTACATCCTTATAAATTTTACTAGCTTCCGACCGCGTCAAACTACTATTCAAGAACTCAGCTGCTATCCCGTTCGCCTTGAGGCTATCAACCTGATCTTTCATAAGAGCGATAAGCGGTGAGACGACCACAGTTAAACCTTCAAACAGCAACGCAGGCACCTGGTAACAGATTGACTTTCCCCCGCCTGTCGGCATGAGTACAAATGTATCTTTATTCGCAACAATATTTTCTACGACTTCCTCTTGCAACGGGCGAAAGGATTCATAGCCGAAGTGGGTCTTGAGGATTGAAAGTATTTTCGTCTTACTCATGTATTCTCATCTTACAATAAATACTAGGTCGTGTATAGCCGATTTCTTGAGTGGCGTTAAACAGTAGTCATGCGAAATAAAAAAAGGACTTAAGCATGCAGATATTCGCAGAGTTAATTACTTCATAGGGAAAGATGGACTTGGGGAAAAGTTGTGTTATCAAGTTTGCTCGAGCTACTTGATGACGAACCACTTGAAATCATTAGTGTTTTTTATTTAACTTCCTTATATAAAATACTATGAGATTAATATTTTATTTCCCCTCCATCTGTCCAGTTCTTGTTAAATATGTATGCAGCACTTATGCCGAATCCAACAAGCAACCCAAAAATTGTAGGTGGGTATGAGTTAAAAAATATGTCACACGTTCCTTCTGGATAGGTATAAAATCCAGGATGATTACAATTCCATGCCGTTATAAGATATTGATTAATATATTCCCCCAAAGAAAGTGAGTTAGTACTTATTTGTTCCCATGAAAAGCGTCCAAAACCTACCACTGCACCGAGAATAGTCTCAATACCTATGAATCTTCCCTCTTTCCATATACAATTATATCATCGTTATTACCCAAGCTATAGAGAAACTCAATACAAACTACTGTAAGCTATAGCATACTAAAACACTGTC
>JBMCLJ010000005.1:0-31527 GCA_048615375.1 Candidatus Dojkabacteria bacterium
GCTCTATCAAAATCATCAACTTTAATTTCTACCTCCTCAACTCCATCTAGCGACTGGGAAACAACTTTTTTATAGGTCATAGTTACCTGATCCACTTCGTTTTGGGATCTCCATTTGGGGATCTCCAACTCGATCAAGAGATCAAAAGCATTCACTCCCTTCAATTACACATGTAACGAGTGCTTAATTGCAGCCCTTACACTCTTCTTGCTTTCTCGCTCTACGTAGTTGCTCCATAAAAATATCTTGCATTATTCCCGCATGCAGATGTAACTCTGTTAGACATCTGGATTTAATAAACTCAGCATTTATATTTGGATTACTATCTGATTCAGCGGGAATTCCATAATACACTTCAGTAATTTTGGCTTTAATAATTGCTGACAAACACATAGAACAAGACTCAGCATTGGAGAAAATTAAACAAGTATTTAATTTTTTACTTCGTAATAATTGACCTGCCTTCCGAAGAGCAAGGATTTCTGCGTGTGCAGTTGGATCATGAGAGGTATTTGTTTGGTTATGAGCTTTCACCAGTATAGTACCATCCCTATCAGTAATCACAGCAGCCCAGGGAGGGTTACCTTCAGCAATACCATCTTCAACTTCCTGATATACAATTTTCATTATTTCTTCGATTCTTCTGTTTGAGACCATAGATTTATTGTGCATTATATCAGGACTTCTGCAAAAGCGTAGGAAAAAGAAAAGATGCATTTTAGTTGTATTCAGTATCTCGAAGCTCTCAGGTGGCTGAGAAAGAAACGTGCTTTAGACGAATCTCAACTTGAAAGGCTGGAATGTTGTATGGAAGTTCATGGCGAACTATGTATTATGTCAAATAATAGTATCATACTCCCATATTTTGATATAAATAAAGGAGTATGATACTATATCTTTATTAAATGGAAAGAAGTATAACTTTTAAAATAAAAGAGGAACTTCAGAAGCCCACTAACAAAGTTATTCTTTTGATTGGTCAGAGGCAAGTTGGCAAGACTACTGAGCTTCGAAAAGTTCAAAAGAATTATCCTACATCTCAATACTTCGATTTTGAGGACATAGGCGTGCAAGATCTTTTCCAACCTTCAGTTCAGATTCTTGAAAGCATTGTTGGCGATCGAGAGGATGAGAGAATCGTTTTGTTTGATGAAATCCAGTATTTGAATAATGCAGGATCAATTCTAAAGCTGCTTCATGATCATTTCCCGCAAACAAAGATAATTGCTACCGGATCAGCAACATTCCTGTTGTTAAAAAATATTGGTGACAGCCTTTATGGAAGAAATATTGTTTTTGAGATGCACCCGTTAACGTATCGGGAAATTGTTGAAGATACGCGGAATAGAGATTTCGGTATAGGAGAGTACAATAAACTACTTAACAAACCGGTTATTGACGCAAAGTTACATGATTTATTACTATATGGAAGCCTACCCGAAGTTTTTTTAGAAAACGCTTCCAGAAAAAAAGTACTTTTAAATAACTACATTACCAGTTTATTATTTAAAGATGCTTTGGAAATTGAAGGGATTAGAATGCCTCAAGTTTTTAAGAATTTGTTAAGACTTCTTGCGTTGCAAATAGGAAGTGAAATTAATTCCAACGAACTTGCAACTCAACTTAATATTGATAGGAAAACTGTTCTAGAATATATAGGAATATATGAAAAATTTAAAATTATTTATGTTTTAAGCTCTTTTAGTACAAATGAGCGAAAGGAAATATCGAAAGGATTCAAAATTTATTTCTCTGATTTAGGAATTAGAAATGCCTTGATAAATAATTTTGTACATATTGATAACCGTACAGACACTGGGTGTCTATTTGAAAATCTTGTGATAAATAATTTAAGGCAAAACTTTGATTATTTTAATCAACCGTATAAATTACATTTCTGGCGAACCTATACACAATCTGAGGTTGATGTCATTCTGACCAGCAATATTTCTGATGAAATCATTCCAATTGAAATCAAATACAATAATTTGAAACAACCTTCAAAATCTTTTTTTAACGAATATAAAGAAAAAATTTCCAGAAGCTACTGCATCAATAAAGATAATTTGTGGAAATTTATTTAGAAAAAGGAAGACAAGCATTGAGATTGCTTGAAAATGTAGTAATCACATGCAAAGGCGTCCCTTTTTTTGAAAAAAATGTAAAAGGGATAGCAAAAGATTTAAATAACAGATTATGACCGTCAATGACCAAAGCATTTTTCATAGTAGTAACAAAATAATCTTAAAGTTACCTCCTATGAGCCATAGTTCTGATTTAACAGATCGGAGTAAAATAGTATACATATTTTTTGGAAAATATTAAATGATACAAGATGGAAGCTGAGATTCATGCTCAGCTTGACGAAGTGACCCTGGCGAAGTGGATGACCAAGAAAGAGATTTCTGAAGCGGATACGTTTGAATCTGTAAAAGGATTCACTGAAAAGTATTAAAGGTAAAGAATCAACTATTCTTCTCCCTGATCTCACTATGTTTTATCTCATATACTTTGTCAACTCCAACCTTCTCAAGAAAATACGTATCGTGTGACACAATAAGTAATGTCCCGTCATAGTTTTTCAGCGCATTTTCAAGCACTTCTCTACTCGCGATATCAAGATGATTTGTAGGCTCATCGAGAATTAAAAAGTTGTGTTCTCCGGCAAGGAGTTTCGCTAAGACCAGCTTTGATTTCTCTCCCTGAGAGAGGTCACCTACTTTTTGCCTCAATTGTTCATACGTAAATAGAAGTTTATGAAGATAATTTCCAGCATCTTTTTCGCTCATCTTGAACTCCCGACGGAAATCATCGATGACTGTAAGATTAAGATCGATACCTTCATGCTCCTGAGCGTAAAATCCGCATGTAACATTTGGACCGAGTTTAATCTCCCCAGTATCTGAGTTAATTCGTGCAATGATGCTCTTGATCAGCGAAGTCTTTCCCGAACCGTTCTCGCCGGCTATCGCAGCTCTCTCCCCTCGACGAAGTTCGAGATCTACATTTTTTACAAGAACCTTTCCTGCTATCTCAAGATCGAAGTTATGTACACGTAGTATGAAGTCTCCAGTTCTTCCAGTAGAGTTCACTTCGAACCCCATATTCCTCTGCTTCACAGGTGCAATCGTTTGATTTCTGAGTAGCTGGTTGTCAATACGTTTCTGCATCATTTTTACTGAGCGGAACTTCTTACCTGCTTTATTCCTCATAATTGTCCTTGAATGCCTCCCGTATGTTTTCTTATCTGGTCTCTGGTAGTGCTGCTTTTTTGCAAGAGATGCTTTCGCGTGAGCTGCGGCTGTGAGCTTCTCAACTTTTCTATTCGTCTGCTTTATCTCTTCGAGGTTTCTCTCGATCTCAGTCTGTTTTGCACTGTAAAAATCGTTGTAATTTCCTGTATAAAGCTTCGCATTCCCTTTCTCCAGTTCGAGTATTTGATTTGATGTCTTATTCAAGAAGTTTCTATCATGAGAGACAATTATGGTTATCCCCCGCCTTTTTTGTATATATTTCACCAGCCATTCACTCGACTCAACATCAAGGTGATTGGTAGGTTCATCGAGGAGGAGAACATCCGGATTCTGGATTAAAACTTTGGCGAGTTGGAGTCGTGTTTTCTGCCCTCCACTCAGTGTCGTAATAGTTGTTTCAGGTTTAAATCCAGCAAGTCCGAGCTGCACGAGAGCATGATCGATTTCTCCCTGAATCCTATATCCTCCCTGCTCATCGAATGCCGTCTGCAATGCAATCAGCGTATCAACATCACCTTCCTGATAATTCTCGATCAAAGTGTTTATCTCTCTGTATAATCTATAAACATTCTCAAAGCTGCTCAAAATATACTCCTCAATGCTCACTCCTTCTAAGTTTTGAGTATCAATAAACTGCGTATGATAGCCGATTGTCGCGTCTTGTTTAGAGAATATGACCTTGCCCGAGTCCGCTTCCAGCACACCAGCAATCAGTTGCAGGAGTGTAGTTTTACCTTCCCCGTTTCTCCCGACTATACCGAGCACTGTCCCTTCTGAAAATGTAAAGTTCAGATTTTCCAGCAATGGTTTTTGTTCACTAAATGATTTCTGTAATTCTAAAAGTTGTATAAAAAACATATAAACGTTTTCTCTTAAGTAATTCTCTGCATAAATGCAGAAAAGATTTTCGTACTTAAGAGAAAACTTATTAAAGGAGATAAAATAGATATAACACAATAACAGTACTCTCAAGTACTAATTATTTGATTGTTATATTTAGATCCGTCATAGTCCGTCCTAGTTATAGGACATGATAGTATAGCATACTTTGGGAAAGTAAATCAAATCTCATTAGATCAGGTGGAGTCAAATTCTTAATTTAAATTGATATGTTGTAATCACTTTATCCTGGGCATACCCTCGGTTTCCATCTAAAATATCAGAGATAATACATAATCTACGGTGCAACCTCTCCTAAATTTGATTTTACTTTAACTGTATCTGAATGAGAATAATTTCTTCATCTATTGTATCAATTTTCAAGATCATTGTCCCAACTTTCTAAATAATAATGAATAGAATTCAGTACTACCTGAGTAAACGTTTCAAAGCCTTCTCCTGTACCACCGCATGCCCTGAGCCATAAGGGATAAAATATCGTAAAATCCTCATCTCAAAAGACATCAGGTACTTAGCTTATTCTCCCAGAAGATCGCGAAACCTCTTAAAAATCTTCGAAGTCACTGCATAACTCTGCTTTTCATCAAAAGTCATTTCAGCGAATGTCCTTGTATCACCCTCCGGGATAAATATCACGTCCCAATGATACCCATTAGTACCTCTCGGTTCAGTTGGAAGCGTTCCATGTACTGTTTCTTCAATGAAATATGTTTTCTCACCATCATAGTAGCCAAGAACGGTAGTCCATGTACAGCCAAATTGATTAAAAAGTTTGGCAATTTCGCAGGTTTTATCTGCACCTACAGTTTTTTCAAAGTACCATTTGATAAACGGTCCGGGAAAAGAATTTAAACAGTCAAGAAAAAGCGATGCATCCATAACGAAACAGGGTTTTTCTACTCTTTCATAAGCGTATTTGAGCTTATATTCTACAATTTCTTTTGGATCCAAACTTTGTATCTCTGGAACGTCAAAATCTATATTCTCTATTTCAAAGTCTGGCAGAAGCTTTTGAGCGTCTGCCACTTTATATTTATTTTGTGTAACAAATGTAATTTTCATAGTGTACTTTCTTAAAATTTTTCAACAAACCCCATCAAATCCTTTACTTTCGCAATTTGCAACGAAGAGATCTTTCTCGCCTCAATCAGACCTTTTTCGATAATAGCATTTACATATTCGGGATTACTGGAAATTTCAAAGTACTTTTTCTGGAAATTTACCAGAAACTGATACATTATCTCTGCAAGATCCTTCTTAAAATCCGCATAGCCTTTACCTTCGTATTGTAAAACGACTTGCTCGACACTGATACCTGCAAACAAAGAATAAATATCAATAAGGTTGGAGACTTCAGGACGATTTTCCGGGTCATATGCAATTGTCCCGACACTATCTGTTACCGCTCGCTTAATCTTTTTTACGGCTGAGTCCGGACTTTCCAGTAATTGAATAACTCCACTTTGATCATGATCACTTTTACTCATTTTCTTGTTTGGATGTTGAAGGTTTCTGGTTCGCGACCCGACAACCGGCAGAACTGCCTGAGGATAAGAAAATATTTCTCCATAAACCCTGTTAATTCTCTGGGCAATGTCACGTGTTAGTTCCACGTGCTTCTGTTGATCAGCTCCAACAGGAATAAAAACGGGATTATAAAGTAGAATATCTGCTGCCATTAATGCAGGATAATTCATTAACCCCATTGATGCATCAATTCCATACTTCTTAACCTTCTCTTTGTACTGGATCATATTTTGCATCCATGTTACTGGAATTACGCAATCAAATAACCATGCAAGATATGAGTGGTCGGGATTTTGTGATTGAAGAAAGAAGTGGCAGTTATCCTTTTCAAAGCCAGCTGCAAGATAGCAGATCAAAACTTCACGGATAATATCTCCAAGCTTTTTCGGCTCCCATTTGGTTGTGATACCATGCAAATCTGCAACAAAGAAAATACATTTGTTATCTCGGGAAAATCTAAGTGCGTTATGAATCGCACCAATATAATTTCCAATATGCATATTACCTGATGCGGTAATTCCGGTTAAAATTGTTTTCATAAAGATTTTGTATTACGTACGTAAAAATATATTAAGCATAAGAGTTTATCTGTTCCAGAGCATTTTCTTCAGAGAAGTAATTTTCAAGAAGCTTGTCTGCAAGTAAATCAAGTGTATCAATTACATTCAGATTCATGTAATGTTCATAAAGTAACGGTAATTCGGTACATCCAAGAATCAAAACATCGAGTTCGTTTTCCAAATAAAAGGTTTTACATATTTTGTTAAAAACTACTCGATCTTCATCAATTATTTGATTATTAATCTGTTTTACAATAAGTTTGCCAAGAATTGTTTTCGTTTTCTCATCAGGTTTTATTACTATAAATTCTTCAAGAGCATTATCATAAAGCTTTGATTCTAACGTTGTTGGAGATGCCGTAAGACCTACTTTTTTATGGTTTTGCTTGATACATTCATCTTTAACCGTATCAATTATTGAGATAAAAGGTACTTTTACCTGCTGCTGTAATTCAGGCAGCAGGAGATGAACAGTGTTGCACGCAAGGCATAAAGAAGTTGCACCGAATGCTTCCATTCTTTTTGCTCTATTAATTAGCATTTGGCATGCTTTAACTTTATGTACCTCATTAAGCAGAAAATTAGGCACAGGGATAGAATCTATTAAGATTTCTGGATAATTATCTATTGGGTTTTCAAGGTAGTTACTGGTCTTTGTAACAAGCAGATCATAAAGTTTGACACTTGCTTGCGGTCCCATTCCACCTAGAATTCCGATTATTTTGTTTTGGTTCATAGTATAGTTAAAAAGTAAATTAATGTGAGGAGATAATGCCGTAACTACCGTAAAAAGGCGTGAAAGCACTAAAGTATCGAGTTAAGGGTAAAAAATGGAAAGGGCTTAAGCCCAGGTGTTACATTGAGTTAGAATGTTTGATATTGAGTTGTAAGTTTTATCAGACATTTAACTATAAGTTATATAGTGTCATAGCAGAAAACTTAATTTTTTTAAGTATCCGATTTAGTTCACAATGAATTTTACCGAACTAAAATCATAAGCTCATTATAATAGTTACCGTAGCGACAATGATCAACAGGACACTACGTCAATCAATTCAAAACTGGATAGAGAAGGTGGATGTCGCATCATGAAATATACGAACGGAATAGACAAGCGGTTGGTAAAATGATTACAGAAAACAAAGGTAAATACGTATAAGGTAAAAATCTGGCGGAGAGGGAGGGATTCGAACCCTCGCTAGGGAATAATCCCTACTACAGGTTTAGCAAACCCGCCCCTTCAGCCACTTGGGTACCTCTCCTTGTCATAAGACTGTTGAAGTATACACTATAACTTTAAATATGACACTCCCCTACTTTTTCCTAACAATATCAAGCGACGTATAGATCAGTCTCATACTCACTAACCATGCCAGTCCCGAAATATATCCGCCAAGTACATCCGTTGGATAGTGTACTCCTAAATATACCCTACTTGTCCCTATAAGCACTATGAGAACCAAAAATAGTATTAATAGCACGTATTTCAAATAGCGATTAACTGAAAGATGGGATACTATCGCGATACATATCCCATAAAAAATCATACTGTTCATCGCGTGTCCACTGGGAAAACTATATTGAGGAACAAAAAATAGCGCAGTAATGTCAGGACGCGGTCTACTGAAAATATTTTTTAAAAGTAAGGTAACAAAATACCCGAGCGCCACCGTAATAAAAATATACAAGCCGTGAAAAAAATCTCTTCTGAGAACAAACACAGCGATCACCAAAAACACTGAAAAGACAAGATATTCATTGCCAAAACCAGTAATAAAGATAAAAACATCAGTCAGGTTACTAGTTCGCAATTCAGCGATCTGCTTGAGCTGATACGACTCAAAGGCTACAACCTCCTGCACTGTTGTAAGCAGATAGACAAAGATAAAAAATGCTACCAACACAATCAAATAAATAAGATACGTTCTGGATATGGATTTTAAAATATGTGCTCCCACAGGGTTGATATTGGATAAAATAGCTACATTATACTACAATACAAACGTTAAGTAATAGATAACTACTAAGTTATAAACATATGGAACGAGAAAACACAACAAAAACTCAAGAAAAAGTAAACGAAGCGACTGGTAAAGCGAAATCCAAAACAAGCCAGGCAAAAGAAACTGCCAGGAAGGCTACAAGCAAAACCCAATCTACCGCAGCATCCGCGAAACGCAAAGTAGACGAATTCCGCAAAAGCCCACGGGTAGAAGAAATCAAAGTCAAAGGAAAAAATCTGGTAGGTAAGACCAAAGATCTGGTAAAAGAGGGTAATGTAAGAAGCTTAACGATTAAAAGCAAAGAAGGTAAAACATTACTTAATGTACCACTTACAATAGGACTTGCCGGTATTGTATTAGCACCAACCCTGTCTGCTGTCGCTGTTATAGCGTCTCTGGTAACGGAATGTTCAATTGTTGTCGAAAGAAGAAGCTAACGCTGACTTGAATCCTGCCTTCGACCATTTGTTAATAAGCTTATACGCCCAATCATAATGGCTACTGGTAGCGGAAATTAAGTAAGCACCAAGAGAGCTCGATCCAGTCCAGGAATATAATTTTTTGGTAAAGAGCTCTTCGTTTGAATGCCTTTCGATTACAGCGGTTACTGATTGATGAGATTCTTTTAAACCAGCAAGCACGTCTTCAAAAATATCGTCCTTGTGTTCTCGATATAATTTATCGTTTAGCTCGGGAGTTGTTTTCCATGTGTACCCCTCTGGAAGAAAACGTGGATTCAATCCACTCATTCCAGACTCATGCCACTTCAGTGTCATCTTATGCCAGGAACTGAGGTGAGCAAGTATGTCCTTAACCGACCACGCTTCACACACACCAGGTTGAGCAGTATTGTGTTGCGGAACGCTCTCAATCAAATTAAGCAGTTGTTCATAGTTCTGCTGACTACTTTGTAGTAATTCTTCTTTATTCTTTGCTCGCACCATAGATACATCATGATACCAAACTTTGATGAAGAATAAATTGTTGCCAATGTATATATCATTGTCATATAATCTCAACTGGGTAATGAGTTTTACGCAAGCAGTTCAGTATACTGCGCCGGTATACGGATCTCTTTTTACGAGATTGATTCGGATGTTCCGAAGCTTGTTGTCCACCAAAAATATGTGGGTTCGAGTCCCATGTCTGACTAGTACTCAGATTAGTTCAATGGTAGAACACTCGCCTGTTAAGCGATTTTTTAAAGAAGCTTGTCAGGTGCACATGGACAGAAACGTGGATACCTTGAAGCCGTCGGGCTGAGAGGTTGAAACGTTTCAACAGAATCGTAGTTCTGCATTGGAGAGGATACCGTTAAACTCAGGTATTTTGAGTGCCAGGCTTTGTACTTCTGCGAAAGCAGGAATACAAGCTCAACACGAGAGGTACTTCAGGTTAACTCAATCTCTGATCCACTGTT
Organism: Candidatus Dojkabacteria bacterium; assembly: GCA_048615375.1. Taxonomy (GTDB): domain Bacteria; phylum Patescibacteriota; class Dojkabacteria; order JAOAGR01; family JAOAGR01; genus JBMCLJ01. The sequence goes on from JBMCLJ010000005.1 coordinate 9,665, forward strand.
ATTCTGTCGTCCAAACGCACCTGCAAGCTTCAAAATATAGTATTCGAAGATAATAACGCTATGTTTACAAAAATTATAGTAAAAGAAAACGAACGAGTCATAATGCTGAGAAACGGTCAATTTGCCGAAATTCTCCGCCCAGGTAAACATACATTCTTTGATCTTTCAAACTCGTTACAGTTTGAAACACACATACTTGCTAATCAGAAAATTATCAGCGCGTACATTGACGCCATTACGCGATCTTATTCTCAGTATGTTCAGGAATCGGTAATTACGATTCAACCAGATGAAGGACATGTTGGCATTGTATTCATTAATGGGAAAATCGTTGAACTGGTAACTCCTGGCATGGTATCCCACTACTGGAAAGAGGCAGGAGAGCTTAACGTGGAATACATCCAAACTTCAGACGAACATATGCTTGTTCCCGAAAATATGCACGCGGCTTGTAAAGAATTTGGGTTCCTTAACCCGAATATTATGGAGCAAATCAATGTCCCCGAAGAGCACAAGGGACTTCTCTATGTAAATAACGCGTACCATTCTACTCTTGAGCATGGAATTTACTTTATCTGGACAGTGGGAAGGACTGTTGAGCTCAAGCTGATTGACACACGTTTTCTTGAGCTTGAAATAAGCGGTCAGGAAGTACTCACAAAAGATCGAGTAACAATACGAGTAAACCTTGTCTGTTACTACATGATTCACGATGCAATGAAAGTAGTGAAAGAAATTGGCGATTACTACTCATTTGTATACAAGCACTTGCAGTTTGCCTTGAGAAAGGCGGTGGAATCACGTACTCTTGATGAAGTACTTGATAGTAAGTCGTCACTCGACCAGGAAGTATTGAAAGAAATTTCTGAAGCAGTTGGCGAACACGGAATAAAAATACAGGAAACATCTGTTAAAGACATAATCCTTCCTGGAGAAATGCGGGAAATTCTCAATCAGGTGATCCAGGCAGAAAAAGCAGCGCAGGCAAACCTCATCAAGCGAAGAGAAGAAACCGCGGCCACCCGTTCACTCTTGAACACTGCAAAGCTGATGGATGACCATCCTATGCTACTCAGATTAAAAGAAATCGAAGCGGTAGAAAGTATATTGCAAAAAGTAGAGAATCTATCAATCTTTGGAGGCACTGACGATTTGATAGGCAAAATACTGAGTTCATCTCCAAAAAAATAAGCTCTGGTACATCCCCTCTATATATTTCCCTTCGAAGTTATTTTGCTACAATGAAGGTATGAATGTTGTTAAAGTGCTATCTATCGATGGAGGAGGAATAAGAGGGATAATACCTGCTTTACTGCTTTCAGAAATTGAACGGCTAACAGGAAAATATATAGCTGACCTTTTTGACCTCATCGTTGGGACCTCGACCGGAGCAGTCCTGACCCTGGGACTCACCAAACCGGATGATAACCTCAGTCCGGTGTATAGAGCTTCAGATCTCATGAGGTTTTATGAACAGGACGGAGCGTACATATTTTCTAAAACACTCTGGAGAAACCTCCGTACCGCCTGGGGCTTAGCCGATGAACGTTATAATGACGCGCGTCTTGAAGAGGTTCTGGAAAAATATTTTGGTACTACAACACTTAAAGACTCTTTGGCGGATGTAGTCATAACAGCGTATGAAATAGAGCGAAGATTTCCGTTTTTTTTCAAAAGTCGAAAATCTAAATTTGCGAGAAACTATAACTTTCTCATGAAAGATATAGTACGCGCCTCAACTGCTGCTCCAACGTATTTTGAACCTAAAAAAATTCCAACTGAAGATAGTAGTGAATATTTCTCGCTTATTGATGGTGGCGTTTTCGCGAATAACCCAGCTATGTGCGGGTATGTTGAAGCGTTAACAATTTTTCCTGAAGCGAAAAGTGTTTTACTTGTTTCGCTGGGAACAGGTCATCAAACCAGGAGTATTATGCACGAAAATGCGAAAGGCTGGGGACTGGCTCAGTGGGCAGTACCTATACTTGATACTGTTTTTGACGGCATAAGCGATACAGTTGATTACCAACTCAAGCAGATTCTTGATGATTACAACGGTATGCAAATGTATTTCAGATTTCAACCTACTCTGGAAGAAGTTAACCAAAGTCTCGATGACGCGTCACCTGAAAATATCAGGAAGCTTAAGTTACTAGCAGAAACGCTTGTCCGTGAAAGACAAAGAGATATCCAGACACTCTCGGAAATGCTGCTCTTGTTTTCCCAACCCAGTACGTAAATGAACAACTTATTTTCCGGCTAATTTACTATACTTTTTTATTTACGTGCGGATATCGTAATTTCTTACTACAAACCCCTTGCATATATAATACAAGAAAGGAGGTGATATAATATGTCATTATTACTATGGATTATTGTAGGTGGAGTCGCAGGGTGGCTAGCAAGTGTCATTCTTGGCGCTAACGAAAGAATGGGAATATTTGCTAATATCATAGTTGGTATGATTGGCTCATTAATTGGAGGAATTATAGTAACTCTAATTTCTGAAGGTGAGCTGGCGTTAAGTACGGAGTTTACAAATCTAAGCATCGCGAGCTTATTAGTATCGCTGCTTGGAGCAATTATACTAATCGGAATTATAAGAGGAGTACGTAAAGCGTCTCACTAAATTGAAGTAATTGATTGATATAAAGGCTCACAACATAGTGAGCCTTTATTATTGCCTAAATTTTACAAAAAGATATATAATACATCAGAAAAATCCTATCCGATGGACTGTGTCACCATCGGGGAGCCGGAAGAACCCAGGTTAGAAGCAACACTGGAAGTAGAATCGGACGGGTAAGCCCGTAAACGCTGTAAAAAGTCTTTGTGAAAAAAGAGATCTTTTTCTCACAAAGAGAAGCAGGACGGTATCGAAATCAAATCAAAATTTCCCTGCATTACACTATCAAACTGGTAGTGCAATGCGGGGATTTTTTATTGCTTATATCTAACAAAGTTAACAACAATGAAACAACTACCACAGGGACAATACAACTTTACAGAAATCGAGAACCTGAGTACGATCCTCGAAAAGATAAAGTGCTCAGCACTGAGGAGATGAAACACGATGACCGTGAACCATGGTGTCTCATCTGCCCACCGCCAAACGCGTATGACCGACCGCACATGGGTAATATGTCCGGTTATCCCTACATGGATGCACTGGGAAGATACCATCGGATGAAAGGCAAAAAAGTACTTCTATTCCCTGGTAAGGATCACGCGGGCATTGAAGGCGAAGTTACCTACGTTAAATACTTTCTTGAACCGAAAGGAATCAATAAATTTGACCTCGGACGGGAAGAATTTTACAAACAGGTTTGGGAAAGTCAGCATGGATTTATCCCACAAATACAACGTGATGAAAAGAACCTTGGTCTCTCAGCGGACTTTGATCGGGACCTGTACACGATGGATCCAAAAGTTGTCCGAATGGTTCTGGAGACTTTTGAAAAAATGTACAAAGACGGGCTGATTTACAAAGGAGTACGGATAGTAAACTGGGATCCTAAATCTCGTACGGCAATTTCTGACAGTCAGTGTGAACGGACTGAGCGTGAAGGTAAAATTTATCACATTAAATACCCACTTCAGGATGATCCGGGCACATTCCTAACCGTTGCGACGACACGTCCAGAGACCATGCTTGGCGATACAGCTCTCGCTGTTAACCCTGAAGATGAACGATATACTCACCTGATTGGAAAGTCCGCAATACTTCCCATTGCAGATCGCCCCATCCCAATCATTACCTCGACACGAGTTGAAAAAGACTTTGGTACTGGAGTACTGAAAGTTACTCCTGCCCACGCACCAGACGATTATGAGATTATGCTGGAATGGAACAGCGAAGTAGAGTCGCTGGAAAGGGATACCCCTACCGTTTTTGACCCAAATAAACATCATAAGATAAGTTATATCAATGTGATTGATAAAAATCTTCGCATGTGTGGACCAATTCCAGAAAAATACTTTGGGATAAAAGCCTCCGTAGCCAAAGAAGAGATTGTTAAGGATTTGCAGGAACAGGGCTTGTTTATTAAGGATGAACCACTGATAAAGAATATCCTCATAAGTGAGCGTTCTGGAGCCGTGATAGAACCTATGATGTCTTCGCAGTGGTTTATTGATGTTTCACCAATTAAGGACAAGTTACTTGAAGTACTCGCCACGGGTGAATTAAAAATACATCCAAAAAGTGCTGAAGGAAAGTATATTTCCTGGGTAAAAAACCTGCGTGACTGGGCAATTTCCAGAAACCTCTGGTGGGGATATCGTCTACCGGTCTGGTATCACGGAGAGCTCATTGAAAAGGTAAATGAAGAAGGCCAGATCACCAACTACATTAAACAAGGCGACCAGGAGCACCTCCTCGACCCACAAAATCATGACCATATCCGTGTCCAGCTTGATTCTCCCGGGGATGGCTGGATTCAGGATGATGATATACTGGATACCTGGTTCAGCTCTGGTCAGTGGCCGTACCTGTGTCTGGAATCAGCCGACCTCACTGATCTGTTCTATCCGACAGACGTTCTTGTTTCCGGCTTTGATCTACTGGTTAAATGGGATCTGTTTATGGTTCTGTTTGGAATTTATCATAAAGCAGAAGTCCCCTTCAAAAACCTTTATCTCACAGGGTTAGTCAAAGGAACTGACGGACAGAAAATGAGTAAGTCGAAAAGAAATTTTGTTCCTGTGGATGACGTTCAGACTGGCTACGGAATGGACGCGTTTAGAATGAATTGCTACTACCAGAACAAGGCTGGAAGAGCGTATGCAATTACTCCTGCGAGTTTAAAGAATTTCCGAAACTTCAACAATAAAATCTGGAACGCTTCAAAATTTGTAATGATGAACCTTGAAGGAATCGAAAAAAACTCCTGGTTCGATGAGCTAAGTGCAATCATAACCGCTGAGGAACTCAAACGATACGTATCCAGTGCTGGTCAATTTGAATTCAGAGAGGAAGACAACGCGATGCTGGAAAAGCTTACCTATCTTGAAAAGCGTTTTGATGAACTCATGCAAAAATTCAGGTTTGGCATCCTGACTGAAGAACTCTACAACGAATTCTGGCACTATTTCTGCGACATCTACATCGAACAGACAAAAGGACGCGTATGGAAAAATGCACCTGAGCCAGTAGCAGAAAGCTCGCGCGCGGCAGCCCAGGCAATTTTATTTTATTCCTTAAAATCATTCCTCAGAATGCTCCACCCTTTCATTCCTTTCATCACCGAGGAAATCTGGCAACACCTCGTCGAAGACAAAACCCCCCTTATGTACTCAGTAAGTAAATAGCTCAATAGATAACTGTGCCAGTATACCAATAAACCTTTTGGGAACCGCGTTGCGTGGTGCGGTTCCTGAAGGTCATGTACATATTCACCTATTGAACAATTCACAAATTCAACACTGTACCCCCTTCTTCATAGTACTGTAAATCAATTCCACATAAGTATTAGAAGAATATGGATTTCAGTACAAAAGAACAATTTAATTACACGATACCTTTTGTCAATAAAGTCATGCTTATGTTTTTCTACGTAGTATGCTTGATTGGCTTGATCAATATTGGCAGTGGATCTTCTTCGTTTTTCGGATATTTGTTTGCTGTTGTCATTGTACACGGCATATTGCTTTACCTGGGTATGATACGTAAATTGTCAAAACGCACAGTGAATGTTATGAATCTAATGTTTGTCCTGCCAGCACTTGTTGGACTGGTGGCTCGTGCATTACTGTGAATTTGTGAAAAAACGTAAAATCCTTTAGCATAAAGTATGGACAGATTTCCGAGATTAGAAGAAAACACTAAAAAACCATCCTCCTCGCGGTTGGTTGTAATATTGCTTTCTGCAATTGCGTTAGTTCTGGTAGGGTTTCTCGTGTTCCGGTTCGCGTTCGCGGATACTTCAACCACAGATACCAATGAGGAAACCGCGCAGAATGAACAGAATGATGAGCAGACCTCTACACCCACCGAAGAACCGGCTGAGCAAACTCCCACCATTACTGAGGAGCCGACTCCAACGGAGACAGAAGAGCCCACTCCTACCCCTACTCCATCTCCAACAGACAGCGATTCGAGTGGCACATCTGAGGGAGACTTTTCAGATATCGCGGGAGAAAATGATATAAATGTATATTTCAGTCGTGATCCTCAAGGAAACTCAGAGGGAGCAGTGTACTTTTTCCAGTATCCGAATGTGAATAGCGAAAACCCAATCGCGTTCGCGATAGAAAAAACTATTGAAGGTCCTACCTCAGGTCAGGTCGACGCGGCTGAAGAGGATATTTTTTCGCCAATTACACTTACAGGTGAGTCAAACTGCGGTGGAGACGACTTTAAAGTCGCTCGCGATGGCAAAGATATAACCGTCCAGTTCTGCCGCGAACTCGACCTCTCCGGCAATAACTCCCCACTCCGGGTTCGCCAGGTAGTAAAATTCAACACCCAGCAATTCTTCACCAATGAAGACGGAGATGTCGATGAAGAATTTAGTGTTACAGTTTTAGGGAAGGATGGGGGGCAAATTTAACTTAGCAATAATGGTCTGAGACCTCTTGCCACCGCCTCTAAGTATTCAGCGTGAACATCTGGTAAAGCGTAGGTACCTGTTTTTTCTTCCTCGGCAGATGCCAGAGCTAGAATAAGCTGTTCATGATCAATTGGTGATTTCGGATCGTCAGTAATCAATTTGAACCCAGTTTTTCCATCCTCAGGTTCCCCTACCGCAAATTCTAACAAAGTTCTATTCTCATCTGGTTGGGTAAGTGCTTCAAGCCAGTCAGGAACCTGGAAGTAACTTTTAATACCTAAGTCTAATAAATACTCACTTCCGATATTACCTTTTTTACTACGATTAAGTTCATGGCTTCCCACAAGTGATAAAGTTACATATTTTAGTCTCTGCTGTCCTTCTACACTCACATTAAAATTTGGCAATAATGATACTGAACTCATAAACCACTTATTATTAATCTGAAGCAAAGTTGCTCTCATGATTCTTTCAATACTATGCCATTCTTGAATACCACTTAGCTCTTCCTGATCAAGTATTATTTCTCCAGCACAACCATCTGCTGGTTGAAGAGTTCTATGTAATATCTTAGCTTTCTCCTCTTGAGGAATTAGGATTGGAGGGAGACTGACTCTCAGAAACAAACTTCTCCGTACTTTGGATCTGTTCGTAAACCAGGACACATAATCAACGGGTCATCAAGGCTTTTTTGTGAAAATATCCAAAATGGATTCATTAAATCACTTGCTAATTGAGGGCATCGAGACTCAAATTCACCTGTGGATAGCAACACCTCAGAAACGTGAGTTCCATCTATTAATGAACCGAGATTTATGATCTTGTGACCAGTAGGTAGATCACCTTCTGGTTCTACAAATAAAATAAAATTTCCTGCTGCCATAATTTATGATAGTAAAAATATAAACCGAAGTGTATAATATTTAACAGATATGTAAATATATAACTGTTATATCAATCACGCAAGACGGGCAATGGTGTACAATGCTGATATGACCATGACCTTTGATGAACAGTATGCCCGCTTAAATCCTGACCAGAAACTCGCGGTAGACACAATCGATGGGCCAGTGCTGGTAATCGCGGGACCTGGAACCGGAAAAACTCAGGTACTCGGACTGCGCATCGCGAATATCCTGAAAGTGACCGACTCAGATCCCGGCTCTATACTCTGCCTTACCTTCCAGGACGCTTCCGTCCAGGCGATGAAGACACGATTGCAAAAATTCATCGGCAACGCCGCGTATAAAGTAAATATCCATACCTTCCACTCGTTCTGCTCGGAAATCATCCGTACCTTTCCCTACGAGTTTGAATTCACCGATGACGTTGAGGCGATAACAGATATTGATAAACTCCAGATCTACAAGGATATCCTTACCCACAACAAACTCACCTCACTCCAACAACGAAACGATATACTCGGAAACTTCAAGGGGATTTCCAGCGCGATTTCTAATTTAAAAAAAGAATTTGTTTCTCCACAAAAACTCGCGATACTTATCGAAAACTACGAACACTCCCTCGAAGAAAAAGTCCGTAAACTTGAAGCGAGGAAAATAGAAAAAATGCGTGATTTGCACACATTCTATAGCAAATATCTCGAACGGATGCAGGAAAGTAACCTTATCGACTTCGACGATATGATCTACAAAGTGACTGAACGCTTCAGCACGAATGAAGAGTTAGTTACCTACTTCCAGGAGCAGTACCTCTACACATTAGTTGACGAATTCCAGGACACAAACAACGCGCAACTTGAACTTATCAAATCAGTTTCCCGGTTCCAGGAGCTCGAATCCAATATCTTTGCCGTTGGTGACGATGACCAGACAATCTTTAGATTCCAGGGAGCCAGCAGTGATAACTTTGATGCCTTTCTCAATATATTCCCTCAAAGTGAAATAATCGTCCTCCACACAAACTACCGCTCTAACCAGAGAATTATCGACGCTTCTGCGGATTTAATCCAGCATAACCCTGGACGAATCAGTGAATCTGAGCTGTTCCAGGATAAGAACCTCTCAAAACACTTTACTGCTTCTCAAACTTCAACAGCCCCGGAAAATACCCAGGCACATGAATTTGATCACTCATTCCATGAAGACTTCTGGATCGGCAGAAAAATCACTGAACTGACACAACAAGGCGTAAAACTGAGTGATATCGCGATCATCGCTCGTACAAACAGGCAAATTGTAAGTATTACGAAATTTCTCGATTCATTTAACCTTCCCTACCTCATTCGCCGATCTGAATCAATTCTTGAAGACAAACACATTAAAAACCTCATTACCATTCTCGAAATCATACACTCGCCTGAAAAGCTGAAAGACAATGCTCTCATGTGGGAAGTTCTCTCACAGGACTTTCTTGGACAGAATGATTTTGACGTATTTGCTCTCTATCATGACGCGAAAGAACGGGAAATGACGATGTATGACTTTGTTAAAAAGACCAATCTTCCGAAGTATAATGATATTTTAACGTTCCTGAACCAGATTCTGGCGTTGAACCAATACAGTTTAAATAACAGTATCGCAAACACCTTCACCAAAACTATTCATGGTTTACAGATTATAAAGTTTTTTGAATCCCTTCCTGATTCGTATACAAAAATAAATAAAGTTTCCTCCCTGTTCCAGTATATCTCGACCCGAATGAAATTCATAAAGGAATACTCGGTGGAAAAATTTCTGGATGAGATTCAGATCATGCTTGATAAGAATATTGTCCTGAGTATTGACCCCATAGACATACACGCTGAAAATAAAGTCAATATAATAACGGCACATTCGGCAAAAGGGCTTGAGTTCGAGTACGTCTTCGTGTACCAGTGCTCGGAAACCAAGTGGGAAAAACAGCGTGGTGGAAGTGACGCGGTACCACTACCTCCAATGGTTCTCCGGGTCGATAAAGAAGTAAAAAAACTCGAGACAGAAATCGACGAAAGGCGGCTCTTCTATGTTGCCATGACCAGGGCAAAACGTGCGCTGTTTCTTACCTATTCAAAACGATACTTTGACTCAGACTCAGGAGAAGTTGATACATCAGACAAAACCCCTTCAAAGTTCCTCATTGAATCCGGCATCCAGGCTGAAACGCACCCGGAACTGGCAGAACACCACAATGAAATCATGAAGATAGTACTTGCTCCTGAGGAGCCGGTAGTTGTGCCTGATAAAAACAAAGCATTCCTGCAAGGATTAATCAGCAAGAAGGTAACGCTTTCCGCATCAAAACTCAACAGGTACAAAAAATGCAACTATCGATTTCTTTTAGAACAGATTCTTGAAATACCGACTCCACAGAGCTTAAATCTCGAGATTGGCAGTGCCATTCACAAAGGCATAGAAATGCTCAATAAGTCGTATAACGTACAAGGAGATAAAGTATCCCATCTTTCTCTGGAGCAACTCACTACTATCGCGCTCGCAACCTTTGAAGTGAATCTTGATCGGGATCAACTGGTTGATACCGAGATAGGAAGTATTGATGTGGCGATAGAAGAAATTACAAGAGGACTTAAAGCGTATTTTGACTATTTTATGACAAAACCGGAAACAAGTTTTGTATCGGAATTTTTCGCGACAGGTGAATTTCAGGGTATAAAACTGGCTGGAAGAATTGACAGGATTGGTGGAAGCGAACAACTTGTTATTACTGATTTTAAAACAACTTCCAATCTGCCGACGATTACCGAGTTTCTGGGTCTAACCAAACACGCTGACAAAGCGCACTTGAGACAGTTACTTTTCTATAGACTTTTACTTGAAAATTCGTATACCAGGAAAGCACGACAGTACGCGTCCAAAGTAGCGGGACTCTCGATCGAGTATATCGATACAAAGAAAGGTGAAGTTAAAGTATTTGATTTACCTCGAAGTGGTATATTCGAGTACCATCCTCGTGCAAATTCCAGGAAAACTGCGGAATTTGATCTCAATGTGGAGTTCGAACAGCTCAAAGAAGACCTGAAACATAGCTTCACTGCCATTGTCAATCTTGAATTTAATCGGACTGAAGACCGCCGGGAATGCCAGTATTGCCCGTTTAAAACTCACTGCGGAAGATAAATTATTTTATTAGATCAAAAGAAACCAGTACAATACAGCCATGCAGTTACAAGATATTCGCGGAGTTGGACCGAGTGTAATCAGGAAACTTGAACGCCTGGGCATACACACCGTCAGGGATCTGCTTTACCACTTTCCATTCAGATATGTTGATAGAACCAGGAGTTTAAAAGTAGTTGACATAAAAATGGTGAGTGAAGAAACGTTCCACTGCATTGGTACTATTCATCATATAAAAAAGATCCGACTGAGAAACAGGCGGGAAATGTCCACAGCTCAATTAAAAGATGACACGGGCTACATAAACGCAACCTGGTTTAATAATCCATACATCGCTTCACAGTATAAAGAAGGTGATCAAGTAATTTTTTCCGGGGTAATGAGTAAAGGTAAATTTTCTAACCCGAAGATAAAAAAAATACACTCGCAGGAAGATATCGACAGATTTGCTACAATCGAAGCCGTGTACCCGGAAACAAAAGGGCTAAAGTCTTACCTGATCAACAGGTATATAAAAGAAGTCGTGACTCACCTTCCAGCAAATAGTGAACTGCTTTTTGAGCCGTTGCCTAAAACAGTACGGGAAAATGAGGGGTTATTACCTGTTATAACCGGGTTACAGTTCATCCACTTCCCTCAGAATCAGGAGGAGTTGAAGCGGGCGCGAGAACGTTTTGCATTTGAAGAGATTTACAAAATACTGTTGCTTGCCAGAGAACGTAAAAAACACATTGTTTCAATCCCTGCTACCCCACTCCGCGTTAACTGGGCAAAGCACAAACAGTTACTGAAACACGTTTCATTTGAACTTACCCAGTCTCAGGAGCAGGCATTGCAGGAGATTTTTACCGACATGGAGAAAAAAGTGCCAATGCATCGATTACTCAATGGCGACGTTGGTTCAGGTAAAACAATTGTGGCAGCAGCGGCTATGTGGCAAGCAGTACATAATGGCACTCAAGCGATTCTGCTCGCTCCCACCTCAGTACTCGCACGGCAACACTATGAGACTTTTCACAATTTATTCCAGGATAGCGGGATTGATATTTTTCTTGAAACTTCTGCAACTCACAGGCACATAGCTGACAAGCAGGAGCTTCTCGCCCAAGGAGAACTCCACAATCAGATTATTATCGGGACTCATGCCTTGATCCATCGTGCGGAACTTCTCAGAAATGTAGGTCTTGTGGTAATTGACGAACAACACAGGTTTGGAGTGGCACAACGTGAGTTCCTTGAGTATGTCGCACATATAAACAGTGAAGAAAAAACCACTAAAGTATTACCTCATACATTGTCAATGTCTGCGACACCAATTCCTAGAAGTATGGCGCTGACATTTTTTGGTGATATTGATGTATCTTTTCTGGAAAAACCGGTGGAAAGAAAACCGATAATAACCCGAATTATCGCTAATCAGGAAATAGAATCACAAATGTACGAATGGATCAGGACACAAATATCCCGTAATGAAGCTCAGGTATATGTAGTATGCCCCCTTATTGAAGAGTCAAAAGTTATAGACGCAAAGGCAGTCACATTGGAATTTGAAAACCTTAAGAGACTATATCCGGAATTTAAAGTTGAACTACTCCATGGGCGTCTCTCACAAACAAAAAAAGATGAAGTTCTCTCCCGGTTTAAAGCTCGGGATTTTGAAGTACTTGTATCAACATCCGTCATTGAAGTCGGAATTGACAATCCCAATGCTACGATTATGATCATCGAAGGTGCTGAACGATTTGGCCTCGCACAGCTGCATCAGATACGCGGTCGTGTTGGGCGTTCTGATAAACAGTCGTATTGCTTCCTTAAACCAACCCAATTACGTTCCAATTCGCGACTTGAGTTTTTTGCCGGAACGAACGATGGTTTTAAAATCGCTGAATATGACCTGCAAACTCGTGGTCCTGGAGAGGTGTACGGCGATATTCAGGCAGGTATACCAGATTTAAAGATCGCAAATATTATGGATCTTGAACTTGTTAAGAGAGTTAAAAAATATATTGTCTAGTACTACAGTTTAGTTTTTTATTCTGAGACATTCTGTCTGAAGGTCTCCTGTTAATTGAGTGCAGTCAAGATATTCCTGTTCTGGTGGATCGATTCCAATTATTGATAAACCCAGGAAAGCAATCCCAGGGGCGCCTATACCGACAATCATACCAAGCAGCGCGTTAACTACTTTACGAAAGTTTTCTTTACGCTTTTCTGCATCCTCTTTTGACTGAGCAATGCCTAAACCAGCTAAAGCAATGCGCGCGATAACAAGAACTACAATAATTACTACCCAAAATGCGTATGCTAAGTTAATGTACGTTTGAGGACCCCGTTTAATAAAGATTTCGTCCGTATTTACCTGGTTTAGCTCAAGTTTTTGAATGAAGCAGTCTGTTGTATCACATGCCTGAGCACTCACAGAACTATGTGTTAGTGCCCCTGCAACAAACACAACTACTCCAATGGAGAGTATACTTATACTGCTTTTAATAAACTTTTTCATACTCCTTAACCAAATAGCAAGAACATATCAGTTCCCGTAATAACTCCTATTAAATATAGAACAATCCAAATGGAATAAAATATAGCTGCGCCAACTGCTGGGTTCACGATTCCTTTAAATGCCTCCTGTTTTTTATCAGGTGTATCAGCTAAGGCAATTTTCGCTGCTGCTCTGCCTATTGCAACGATTACGATCAAGGTTACCACAATGGGTACAAACTGAACTGCTCGATTAATAAGTGTACCAATTGATATTTCTTTTGAAGGATCACAGTTTGGGTTAGTTAAACTGGGGACTACATTCTGACACTGCGCGTGGGCGGGAGAATAAAGTATAGTAACAGCCATTACTATTCCTAGTATTCCTAGAGCTATACATATTTTTTTAACTTTATCGCGCATGTACTCATATTTTTTCTTGCACAGGCATAAATTTAATTCGACCTTTTTCGTCTTTACCTTTATAGAGTACCTTCATTTTATCGCCTACATTTACTTTTTCTTTCAGATCTTTTACGTATCCCAGGTTCAAGTTTGAAACATGGATCATACCTTGCACACGAGTATACGGAATTTCAACAAAAATGCCATAGGACTCTACTCTTACTACCTGGACATCATATTCCTGGTTTATATTCATATCTCCAGCTATCGAAGAAATAATTCCAATCGCTTCCTCAACACCAGCAGGATTATCTCCTGAGTAAATCATAACTCTTCCATCGTCTTCAATATTTATTTCAACACCAGTTTTTTCAATAATACTCTTAATTACCTTTCCTCCAGGTCCGATGACTTCTCCAATTTTATCTTGAGGCACATGAAGTGTGTGGACACGTGGAGCGTACTTTGAAATTGATCCCCTTGAGCCAGGGATACACGCCTCCATTGCATCGATAACCACCTGTCGAGCAGTATGTGACTGGTCAATTGCTTCAAAAATAATATGACTTGGAATTCCGCTCATTTTATTATCAAGCTGGATTGCTGTAACACCATCTCTAGAACCAGTTATTTTGAAATCCATATCACCATAGAAGTCTTCCATTCCGATGATATCAGTTAGTATCCTGTAATTTGACTCGTCTTCATACACCAATCCTACTCCTACTCCTCCGATAATTTTTTTTAACTCAACACCGGCATCCATTAATGCTAATGTTGATCCACATGTTGCAGCCATTGAGGTTGAACCGTTAGAAGAAGTAATCTCCGAAACAACTCGAATTGTATAAGGAAAATCTTCACCAACAGGAATCATATTCTTTAACGCCTTCTCACCAATTGCACCATGTCCAATTGCGCGCCTGTTGGCAAATCCCAGTCTTCTGTCAACTTCACCGTTCGCATACCCTGGCATATTGTAGTGGTGAAAATATGACTTTGAATACTCTCCACTCAGATCCTGAAGCATCTGAGCGTCACGTTCAGTTCCTAATGTCACTGTAGTAAGACTCTGAGTTTCTCCCCGTGAAAATAGCGCTGATCCATGTGTCCTTGGAAGCACTCCAACACGAGCAGAAAGATCACGTACTGTTTTCAAATCTCTTCCGTCCGGGCGCTTATCACTTTTGAGTATATTTCTTCGTACAATCGTTTTGGCAACTTTCTCAAATACCGCAATAACATCGTTTTCCGTATATTCTTCTGATTGAATTTGTTCATCATACGCTTCGAGCAACTGTGCTTTTAGCTCTTTCATATGCTGCTCCCGCTCTGATTTTTCAACAATGTAAATTACTTGTTCTAACTTAGGGGTCAAATCACCTTGCACTTCATCAAACAGCGCTTTTCTTCGGTCATCTTTTACTGGTGATGTGAATTCCTTTTTTTCGTATTTTTGAATAAACGCTTCCTGTTCTGCTATTAACTTATTATTTTGTTCCAGTGCAAGCGTAATAGCCTGCTTCACCAGTTCTTTATCAAGATCATGCGCCTCTGATTCGAGTGATGTTATACCTTCTTTTACACTACTTACAAACAGTTCTAGTTTACTTTCTTTTTGTTGTTGTAGTGTTGGGTTAATTAGTAACTTCTCACCATTATAACCAATCAATGTTAATCCATAAGGACCCAGGAAAGGCAAACCTGAATATGATAGCGCAAAGCTCACTCCAATAAGCGCGGCAATAGCTGGGTCATGTTCATTGTCATATGACATAATCTGGGCAACGACATGTACTTCATTCCTGAAGTCTGGTGGGAATAACGACCTGATTGCGTGATCAATAAGCCTCGCGTGGAGAATATCAGAGTCAGTTGGTCTTCCTTCACGCTTGATGTATGGCGACGAGGATATATCTCCAGCAGCATAAAGCTTTTCGACATAATCTACGGTCAACGGGAAGAAGTCGAGATCGGGGTTCACATCCCCCACCGTCACTGCAACAAGGACGCAGGACTCTCCGTAGGTCACTAAGAATGCCGATTGGGCGAGGTTAGCTATTTCTCCTGTTTCCAGCTTTAACTGTACGCCATTTAGATCAAATTCATGAGTAATTTTCGATTGCATAATAACTATTAACTATACTAGGATACTTCATTTTACAAGGAAAAGATATCTTACCTGGAAAGACCCGTAAGTTCCAGGACTTTCTTGTACCTCACATCATCTTTACGCTTTAAGTATTCCAGTAATCTTCTTCGTTTACCGACCATTTGCAATAAACCACGGCGGGAATGATTATCTTTCTTGTGTACTTTTAAATGATCGCTTAAATCTAATATTTGCTTCGTTAACAATGCAACTTGAACCTCTGGAGACCCGGTATCGTTTGGGGAAACTGAAACCGCTTTCATAATCTCCTCCCTGTTCATGGTCTGAATTTCGCTTTTCTTCTTGTTTTTTTGCTTGTTTTTTTTCTCGGTTGCCATATAGTATTTCGATTTGCGGATCATTATAACAAAAGACTCTATAAATAGGAATTATGCGAATTGCAAGCAGCTCGTCACAAGGTACTATTCAGAAACACATCTTCAATGACTTCTTCAAGAGGAACAGACTCAATTAGTATATCATTCAGTGTATACTCCCCGGCTACATGAGCTATCAGTTCCGGCATCGCTGATGTTGTTGTTTCTACAAGTAATTCTGTGCCCTGACTTTCCAGGACAGTCATGGTAGATATTGGCGGAGCGAAGTTCTGCGGCAATGTGTCAAAAATAAATCTGATGTATTTTTTATCCTGGTATTTATTGGTAAGCGTTACGAGAGATTCATCAAATACTTTTTTACCATGATTAATAATTATTGCCCTGTCACATACCCTCTCCACATCATCCATATCATGACTTGTTAAGATAATAGTAATTTTGCTTTCCCGTTGGACTTCTCTGAGGAATTTCCTCATCTGTTTTTTCGCTGTAATATCGAGACCAATCGTTGGTTCATCTAAAAAGAGTATTTCCGGGTTATGCAGAATAGCTCCGATTACTTCAAGCTTCATCCTTTCTCCGAGTGAGAGTCGACGCACTTGTGTATCGAGATGATTCTCCACCTGTAATAAACCGGTTAGTAGCGCAACACGTTGCGTATAAAACTTCTCATCCAACCCATAAATTTTTTTTAGCAATTCGAAACTTTGCCGGGCTGTTAAATCCCAGTTCAGTCCCGCCTTATTGCCCATTACCAGACCAATTCTCTGCAAGAACTGTTTTTTCCGTTCATGGGGAGTAAAGCCGAGTACTTCAATTGTACCTGAACTTGGATAAATCAAACCAGTCATCATTTTAGTAGTAGTTGTTTTTCCTGCACCATTTGGCCCGAGAAATGCTACAGACTCACACCTTGCAACGGCAAATGAGACATCATCTACTGCTTTCCTGAGGGCGTAATCGGGCTTGAATAATCCTGTAATAAGGTTTTTATTCCGCCTTGTTTTAAACGATTTGCTTAGTTTTTTTACTTGTATGACATTCTGCATAACTTTTTCTATAACAAAGAAAATATGTCTATGGTTTTCAAGACGATGCGGAGGCGTACTGCTGCATCGCTTTTCTCCATAGAAATGACTTTACCATTAAAAATATACAGGCAAGCACTATTGTAACGATACTCCACGACAACGGGTCACTTTTCGTTAAGAACACTGAAGAACTTATTACTGTCACGAATAGTAACGGAATCAACCAGGTGAAAATTGCTTTAATGATAACCGGGACCCCTTCAAAAGGTACCTGTATAAATTCCCACAATCCGTATATCAGTTTAAATAAAGCCGAGCTCTCACCGCTCCAGAAGACAGGAAGTGCAAGAGCAAACATCACGCAGTGGAATAGAATTTGACCAAATATAAAAATTACAATGCCACCAAAGATCGAGAAAATACTGAAATCAAGCTGGCTCCAATTAATGACTACGATAAAAGTCAAAATAGAAGGTATCGCGTCACGAATAAATCCGATCAGATTAATACGGGTTATAGTAACATAGAACAAATGCGGCAACGGCTTGGTAAGCATAATATCCAGATCACCTTTACGAACGTTTTCAATCATCTGCTCAATATTTCCCCCGCTCCACATGTAGAGCGTATAAAAATTCATCTGCCCAAGGAAAGTGAAAAATAGAAATTCATCTCTAGAATATCCTGCAATAGCGTGCACATTCGCAAACAGAACATGAATGAATACAAGGGAAGCTGCGGTATAAAACAATGTAGAGAATCCTGAAGCCCACTTATTCGCGAAATATGCTGTATCTACCAGGAATGTATTTTTGATATTGAGCCATAGGACAACGAGTCTTTCTTGTATAAAATTTTTAAATTCCGACACCATCATATTTTTTTAATGAATATCTCCAGAGAAATATTGAAAGCGGCAACAACAGGAGTATCCACACACCTCCAATGAGCAACTGCTGTCCGAAATCCCCTGTCCACTCCCCTGATTGCAGGCTATTCACAGGTCCAAAAACTAAAACAGGAAAAGGGCTCCATTGCGTTATTTTTTCCAACGCTTCTGGAAAAAAAGTGATTGGAACCAGAATTCCAGAAAAGATTCGAATTATATGATTTGCAACGTTTTTGAAGTGCTTCGCTTCTTCTGTGTAAAGAGCGATAATTGCAATAAATATGTTTAATGCTATTGAGAGAAAGAATGAGGTAATCAGGAAGAGCAAAAAAAGTGTCACTCGAGCGATTGAAAGCTCACCCAGGATTATAATTCCGATTGCTAGATTTAAAAAAGCAAGCAGATAATCAATTCCCGAGCTGCCGACATAGTACGCGAGATGATATCGTAGAAAACTAACCGGGCGAATCAGGTATACACTTAATGCACCACGTTTAACAAGCTTCTGAATATTCCTCCCCCACTTCAAGCTCGAAACCATAACTATTTCACTTACAGCCCCACCGATTAAAAAGTATAAAAGCAAAAATTTCGTTTCCAGCTCAAGATTCCCTGTTTTCCCTACCACATACCAGAAAACAAGCAGACCTCCGATTTCCAGCATCTTACGCGCCACCACTGCAAAAACCTCCAGGGGATAGTGAGCGTAACGCAGGAAAGTGAATTTTATCAGGGCAAAGTACATAGGTCGTCGGCTCAAGCTCAAAAGGTCGTACACAGTAAAGTGAACGACTACATACAAATAAATTACTTATGAGCGTTATGCTTATACAACAACACAGCACAAATGCCAACCTATAACAATTTTCCAGCGTTTAATTATTTTGCTATGATGCAGCCTATGGAAAAGTCACTTAAATGGGCACAATATAATCAACCAGCAATTATAGAGCAACTCAAGTCTTTATTACGAATCCCTTCAATAAGTACTGATAATTACCACAAACCGGACATCATGAAAGCAGCGGAATGGATAAAAACATTCTTTGAATCGCTAGGGTTAGAAACCAAGACGCTGGAAGGGTCGGGTAATCCGATTGTTTTTGCACAGACTGAACAAGATCCAAAAAAACCTACCGTTCTTTTTTATTTTCACTATGATGTCCAGCCCTCGGGAGACGAGACCTTATGGACATATGGCGCGTTCGAACCTACAGAACATAATGGCAGGTTATATGGAAGAGGTACTGTCGATGACAAAATGCAAGGGCTCGTACATGGTTTTGCCTTACAGAGTATGATTGAGTCCGGTGAAGAACTACCTGTGAATATGAAGTTTTGCATAGAAGGCGAGGAAGAAATATCGTCGCCTAATTTCGAACAGACAGTCAAGAAGTATAAAGACCTCATCGCACATGATTATATGATCATATCCGATGGGTATATGCCACATCCGGACAAGCCCAATATTGAGACTGGCAGCCGAGGAATCATTTACTCACAAATCAGGTTGTCTATCGGTAATAAAGACTTGCATTCCGGACAGTTTGGCGGAGTAGTGAAAAACGCAAATCACGAATTAGCCCGGCTCATCACGTTACTCAAGGATCACAATGGAAAAATCACTATACCAGGTTTCTATGACGACATACTCTCGCCTTCAGAAGCTGAATATGAAAACTGGAAAAGACATCCGGCACTCGCAGAAGAGTATCTTGATTCAGGAGAAACATATTCTCTCGATGAAGGAGAAAAGGGGTATAGTTTAGAGGAACGTAATTGGAGTCGCCCGACAATGGAAGTAAATGGTATGTGGGGAGGGTTTATCGAGAAAGGGGCGAAAACGGTCATCCCATGTGAAGCATTTGCAAAGATTAGCTTCCGAATTGTTCCTGGACAAAATCCTGACAGAATTATCGAAAGTTACAAGGCTCACCTCTCACAGCTCGCTCCGCAAGGAGTTCAAGTAGAACTACAATGGGCAGATAAGGCTTCTGCTTTTGTCGTAGACACTACTGATCCTATTTTCGGGAAAGTACAAGAAGCTATCACAGAAACATTTCAAACAGATGCAGCACTTTCAAGAACCGGCGGGACAATTGGCATGCTATCCGGCGTACACGCTTTCTTTCAAAAACCAATAGTATTACTTAACTTTGGTTGCGCTGATGAGAACGCTCACTCGCCAAATGAATTTATGCGACTGAAGAATTTCTGGAGAGGTATTGAAACCAGTATCCGTCTCATGCATAAAATTGGTAGTTAACGAAAGCGCGTTTCCAGATAATCAAGTAACGAGTAAAACCCCTCGTTAAATTCAGTTATATCAATTTTTGAGGAAACACTGTTCAAGTCCCAGTAATTAATAAATGCCCCGTCAAGATGTACTTGAAGTTCATGCATTTCCTGATAGTTAATTTTTAGCTCGAGCATATAGCCTATTCTTTTATACTCTTTATCAGGCTGAGGGACACTATACTCGTAGATGCACTGTGGAGTTTTATTAATAGAAGCAAGACCAGAGCGAGCCTGAACATTGTTTATAGCTTCAGGAAGGGACTTTGATACATACGTCAAGTCATCTATCTGCAAAGTATCTCGTGAATCGTTCCCATAACTTTTCACAAAAACCATACCATAACAGCTGGTGATCCACAGATGCACTTGCATCTCATCCGGTAATCTAATAGAGGAAGAATCAGGAGAAGCTATGTCTTGTTGACCACCTTGAAACGGTGTATCCTTTTGAAGCTTACTATCCATATAATCCATTCAAAATTTATTTAACACGAACACCTCATCGAGCTCGACCTACAAGTCTACCGGATCTCATAATGATGTCAAGCAAGCCCCAATAATAACAGATATTGCCTCTACATGGGAATAAATTAATCTAACTTCGGTGCGTACTCTTCATCGTATCTTTTTGCACACTCATGAATCACGTCCACGGCATCATTAATCCCAAAAAAACCTTTCACCTCTCCAGTACCGGGCTTTTTGAGATCTTTATAATGCTCCCAGTAGTAGGTTGTCTCAGTCTGAAAGTATTCACCTAAATGTTCAAGTGAAGTAATATGGGACACACGCTTATCGTCATTTAATACCGCTATGACTTTATCGTCTACTTCACCACCGTCTACAAACTTCATTACTCCAATAATTCGAGCCTCTACCAATGATCCAGGCACCAGTGGTTCAGTAACATTCACAATAACAATATCGAGTGGATCACCGTCCAGATCCCATGTCTTAGGTATCGCTCCGTAGGTGAACGGATACGACAATGATGAATACCCAACTCTATCCAGCTTCAGGTGCCCGGTTTCTGTTATCAGCTCGTATTTATTAATCGTATGTGAATTAAGTTCTACTATTGCATTCACAATCTTTTCTTCTTGAGAAGAAAACGGATCTAGTACATGCAGTAGATTAAGCATTGATTTGGATGGTTTTATAGTAATATTCGCCATGGAATATTGTATATATCCCTCTTCTATTTTTCAAATACCGACAATGCTACCCTTCTGCTTTCCGCTTCAGTAATGTATCTCCAGTAAATGGTGATGATATGGCAATTTGATCATCCTGCGCTTTATCAATTACCATCTCCTGATTTTCAACACCTGACTTTTGTCGTTCCAGGCCATTTTTAAATGTTTGCATGTACCGCTCTTCTATCTCCGCAGTTGAGCTACCCGCCACCTGTTCGAAATTCTGACTCAGAGTAACCTCAATCTTTTCAACTTCCAAAGACTTTAATTGCAGACGCACTTCATGTTTCTTTTCCTCAAGGGTAATATATTCCAGCTTTACCCGGGCGTCAGCCCGTAAACCAGCAGCCTCAGAAACAACTTTCTGGATAACAGCCCCTTCTTCAAAAACATAATATACGCCCGCAACTCCCTCCTGTTTCTCTGTCTCATTCAGATTCGCTTCC
>JBMCLJ010000006.1:0-30916 GCA_048615375.1 Candidatus Dojkabacteria bacterium
ATAATCTCCAAGTTATGAAAAAGGAAATTCATACAAAATATCATAAGGACGCCAATATCAGGTGTATGAGTTGTGGGACTGAGTATGAAATCGGGTCTACTAAAGAAAGCTATTCAGTAGCTATTTGTAGTAAATGTCATCCTTTTTACACCGGTGAACAAGTAATTATCGACACCGCGAATAAGATTAGCACCTTTAAAGAACGTCAGAGTAAAACTGAAGAACTTAAAAAAAGAATGGCTGATATCGAAAAGAAACGTGAAGAACGAAAAAAGCAGAAAGTTGGAGTTATTGGAAGTGATGATACACGTCTCTCACTTAAAGACCTGCTTAAAGCGAAATCCGCCAAAAAATAGCTTTTTATACAACATAAAAAAAGAGGCTTTGCTTTTCAGCTGAGCCTTCTTTACTTGAAATATAATGAATATTGATTTTCAAAGTTTGCGTAATGAGCTTGAAGATCTCAATGTAAAATTGAGTGACCCTTCTTCTGTCCCCCCACGGGAACGTGGTCAGATGTTTGCCCGCCAGGCACAACTCCATGAAGTTTTTGCTTCGTACGAGAACATTGAGTCACGCAAACAACAACTCAAAGAAACTGAAGAACTACTCTCGACAACATCAGAAGAAGAAATGAAGACAATGGCCCGTCAGGAAATTGAAAATCTCACAGAGGAAATCGATAGCATTTCAAACGCACTCAAAGCTCTACTGATACCACCAGACCCGAATGACAGTAGAAACTGCCTACTGGAAATCCGGGCGGGCACTGGAGGAGAAGAAGCGGCACTTTTCGCGGCAGATTTACTACGAATGTATTCCAGATTTGCGACACTACAGCGTTGGTCAATCCGTGTTTTGAGTATTACGCCCTCTGAGGGTGGAGGAGTAAAAGAAGTGATCGGGAAAATTGAAGGAAAAAATGTATACCGTATACTGAAAACTGAGTCAGGGGTGCACCGTGTACAACGCGTACCGGAAACAGAAGCGTCAGGACGAATCCATACTTCCGCGGCAAGCGTTGTTATTATGCCCGAAATTGACGACATTGATATTAACATCAACCCTAACGATCTGAAGATAGATGTATATCGATCCAGTGGTCATGGCGGTCAAAGCGTGAATACAACCGACTCAGCCGTGAGAATTACTCACCTTCCTACTGGTATTGTTGTCACGTGCCAGGATACAAAAGAACAGCAGAAAAACAAAGCCTCGGCGATGTCTGTACTAAAAGCAAAACTCTATCAGATCGAACTGGAGAAACAGCAATCAGAAGTTTCTGACCTGCGAAAGCACAGTATAAAAACAGGTGACCGTTCTGACAAAATCAAGACCTACAACTTCCCACAGGATAGACTGACAGATCATAGAATTAAAAAAAGCTGGTTCGGACTTGATACAATTCTTAATGGGGAGATTGAAGATGTGCTCCAGGAAACTTACTTAAACCTCCAGGCGGACTGATTAATCCAGTGTATTACTTTCTGGGGATAATCGGTGAATACAAGCCGTATTCCTAACCACTGTGAGCGGTAAAACCAGAACCTGTTGTTAATCATGCCAACCCCGACTTCAACTCCTAATCTTTTGCCTTTTTTAACCGCACTGCGGGTCAAGAAACTCAAGTAATGCCCGTATATCGCGTCAATATTAACTTTTTTCACATACTCCACATCCTTTTTGAATATAAAAAGTTTCAATCTGCCAGGGTCACTGAATACACTTGTCGCTATCCAACCACAATACGCCTCAGGACAAAGAGACTTTATCTTCACCAGGAAATCCATGGTAAATGAGATAACCTTTATTTGATGGGATGTAAGATTCGACCTGTATTTTTCTGCAAGGAATGGAAGAAGATAGTCATTATCTACTTCATGTTTTAATTCAAGGTATATTGGTTTTTGAGGAAATGCCTGGATCAGCTCTTCAAAAGTTGTTACTTCGGGAATTTCAGATTTCAACTCTTGAAAAGTATAGTCAGAAACCAGTTTATCCTTGTATTCATGGTCATGGAACAGTATTGGGACACGATCTTTCGTTAAACGGATATCTGTTTCAAATGCATCAACTCCAGCATCATCAGCTGCACGAAAAGCCTTCAGTGTATTCTCCGGAATGTCTGAACCAGTAAGCGAATTCTTTCCATTCCCCCGGTGACCGATCACTGCTCTGCCATTGGAATTCATACCTTTATTGTAGGTATATCATACTGAAAAAACAACTCCTCGCGATGTACGAGGAGTTTTGATTTCAATTGACCTGAATGTTACTTTTTAGCAACTTTATCTTTTAATGTTTTACCTGCTTTGAATGCTGGGATAACAGATTCTGGAAGCTGGATTTTCTCGCTTGGTTTTTGTGGATTTACACCAGTGCGAGCACGTCTTGTACGAACAAGAAATTTACCGAATCCGGTAATGCTGACTTCTTCTCCGCTTGCAAGAGCGTCTTCTATTTCTTTAATCATTGCATCTACAGCTGCTTCCGCGTCTTTTTTTGTACAACCGATAGCGTTCTGTACTGCATTTGACAAATCTCTTTTTAATCGTGCCATTGTTTATTCTCACCTCCTTTCTTTTAAGGATAGCTAAATATAGGGAATTATTAACTCAAATTCAAGCTTTTTGGCTGTAGAATAACCTATATCGCGAAAATCCCCACGCTATGAGACAAATTCAAGGTGAATTTTCTATAATCGATATGATCTGCTCAATAAGTGGCTCAAAAAGCTGAATACCTTTTGCCTGTTGAAGTATCCATAGTAAAACTGATAGTAATAAAGTAGCACCGAGAATAGTACCAAGCCCACCTGCAAGACCAATGAAGAAACGATTAAGCATTTGCTGCTTAAGCGGCTTATCAAGAGTTGACTGGATATTTTTCAATTCACTCACAATATCAGCGTTTGTATATTCTTTTGTTTCATCAATCCCCTTCTCTTTCTCCTTATCTTCTTCCTTTTCTTTTTTTCTTCGGAACATACCTCTCTTGTAATACATATTTTCACTTAATTCAAGATATATGCTAAGCTGATATAGAAAGACACATATATGTAAACGTAGTCCTCCCCACATACCTCATTCAGCTGCTTCGTGTAAGCATATAACGTTAAAATTTGAACTCTTCTCTCATCCTTATGTTCATATAAGTAATGGCACTGTAGCATGGCGAGTTTAGTCTCAAACAGGGAAACTGGAAACTACGGCGAGAATCTCGCTGTGGATTATCTACGCGCAAACGGACATAATATCATAGCTAGAAACTACTACACCAGATACGGGGAAATCGACATTATTACGAATAAACATAACTGTATATATTTTTACGAAGTTAAATACAGAAAAAATGATGGATTTGGCTCAGGGGAAGAAGCAATATCGCGTCCCAAGCTGGAGAAAATCAAGAAATCAATTGCAATATGGATCTCTAAAGAGTCGCACAGTTTTCCATCGGAGGAGTATTTTTTGAATGCACTTGTATTGGAATATTCACCAAAACTACAGATAATAGAATATGAAGTATTTTAATAATGAACGAACCAATACACATTATCGAAAGTACTGGAAATAAACTTTCCTGTGGTAGTCATAAGAACTCATCGGAAGGCCGGCTCATTTGGCTTCCTTCAGCACAGCATTCCTCAAAGAACTACCAGGTAGTACACAACGGCACTATTGTAGAGAAAAGCGATAAACATAGCTTCGATTTCAACCTCTCAGAAGGATCACATACATACACCGTTTCTGATGCGTACATCACCTACCCACCATGCCCGATCTTCATTGACATGACACCACCGGAAGTTGAGATAACCGGAATTGTTGCTACAGAAACTACAACGAATATTACGGGTATGATTACCGACGCATCAGCTTATTCTTACAGCGTTACAGTATATAACGTTCTTGGGGAAGTTGTTTATGAGGAAAGTGAGATACAGGGAGACGAAAGATCTGATAATTATTTGCTTAGTATTGAGTCTCAGCTTGCACCCGAACATCATACTATTGAAGTTACTGCCCAGGATCAGGCACAAAATATCACACGGGTAAGCTACGCTGAGGAAAAACAAGCAGTAGCAGCAAATGGAATTACTGTTGCACAACCAGGATCAAGGGTTACCATTGCTTCCGAGGAAGACGAATGTACATTTATTCAAAAGATTGAATTTTCGACCAGGTCTACATTCTACGGATCGATAGAATTTTTGCCGGTTGATGTTGCCTCAGCAGGATTTACGCTGCTGGAAATATGCAGAATAAAACTTCGTAATATTGACCAGGGCGATCTGGAAAATATTGTACTTTTCACATCGATAACTACTGGACACTATACCGATCAAGTATCACTTCACGAAATAGCCATTGCCAATAACGAAGCCGCATTCGTAAAACAACTTGCAACAGTCCAGGAAATCTCATCACATACCAGCGCAGAAGAGTCTGAATACCCTATACACATCTCCGAGCTACCAGACATGATCGGAATCGTGGGTGAACAATCCAGGGCAGCATATCTTCCAGGGACGACTTACTCTGGTTCCTCAGGTTACCTCGATCTCCATTATATACCTCTGCTTTTCGCTCTTGTTGCCCTGTTGATTGTTTCTTTTGGTACCAGGCAAAGGATCCGGAAGGTTCTCTCTTTTACTAAAAAAAACTTGCTCCTCAAGGTAATTCGTCATAAAATGTAAACATACGAAACTAACTATTTGTATTATGAAAAATTCAGCAAGCCAAAAAAAATATAATCTCGGAAAAGCACTCGTAGCATCCGGTGTTCTGGTAGTTCCACTCATACTGGCACTTACCGTATCCTCAGCAATGGCTTTTAACTCAACCGACGCAAACCCCGCAGCAGCAATTGGCAATTTACTCCCCCTTAAAGAAATTCCCGTTTTAAATGAAATGACAAAAAGTGATCTTCAGACGTTTGGAGATATGATAGCCCGTGAGACTGACCCTGATCTAATGGACGAAATTACCAGTCGCAAATATACCAGCGAAACACAGACTGTTGTTACTTTCCGTCAGGCCGGGGCAAAAGCGGACGAAACACTTACAATTACAACAAAAGGATCAACAGAAATTACTAAAAGCGATCAAATGAAAACAGAAATTACTGTCGGTGGAATGTATAATAATGGTATAATCACGATGAACGCCGGAGATGATGCGCTCAAAATGGATCTCCTCCAGGTTTCCCAGGATCGGGGTTACCTGCGATACGATATGTCTGATGGTACTGAGCAAACACTGGAACTATACAAGATGCTTCCAAACCAGCAATTTGGTGGTCTCATTGATAGTATCAAAGCACACGAGAACCAATATATTCTTATGGACAGGGAAAGTCTCGATGCAACCATGGGCGACTCTATTGAAGTTTTCGATTTACAGGAAGCATTAAACGACGTCAATAAAAAATACGAGGCTGAACTGGATCTTCTGGTAGAACAAAATTTCATCGATACAATCGAGAACTACACAACAATAACCAATCAGGGAACAGAAACAGTACATGGTCAGGAGACAGATGTTCTCAGCATCGATATCAACGAAGAAGAGCTCGCACAAGTTACGAATAATTATCTCAAGGATCTTGAAAAGTTTTATCAAGACCACAAAGACGAGTATATCCAGGTGTGTCGCCAGGCAGAACTGGAAGAGCAATACTGTGACACATTATTTATGTCAGAGTTTTCGCGTACGAATAACAATCTCCAGGAACTTTTCGAGGAATCAGGCAGGGCTACCGAAGTTAAAACGCTTATTGTATATATCAGTCAGGAAGATTCATCGCTACTACGTACCGAATCTGAACTAGTAGTTTCAGGCCAAAACATTGATGAGGAATTACAAAAAGAAATGGGAGTAGATATTCAACAAGTAACTATGCAATTGAATATGGAAGAAACAGAACGGGGTCAGGAAGTGAACATAGAAGAACCGGAAGAATATCTGACACTGGATGAGATCCTGAGCCCATCATCACAAGACAATACCAGACCAACACTTCTGGAACCCAGGGAACAGAATCAAAGAGGAAACCAGGAGAGGCCAGACAATACCCGATCACAAG
This sequence comes from Candidatus Dojkabacteria bacterium, assembly GCA_048615375.1. Classification (GTDB taxonomy): domain Bacteria; phylum Patescibacteriota; class Dojkabacteria; order JAOAGR01; family JAOAGR01; genus JBMCLJ01. The sequence goes on from JBMCLJ010000006.1 coordinate 6,088, forward strand.
AGGAAACAAGTAAAGAAGTAATTGATATGTATGAATACCTGTTTCAGTAAAGCTGCATATTTACAGGAATTTCGAGTGAATTATTTCTAAAACACGGTAGCCCACAATACCTACGCATGTCGCTATATTCAAAGAATTTTTCTTACCATGCATAGGTATTGAAATGACATAGTCTGATGCCGACAGTAGATCTGTGTGTACTCCATTAATTTCATGTCCAAACACAATGTAGATTTTGAAGCATTTGTCATTTACTTTGAGCTTCTCAGCTATTGTGTCTTCAAGATCAAACAAATCCAGTGAGTTACTATCTGTATGCTCTTCAACGCTCAGGAGCACAACATGTTCTTGCCTGTTGTGCATAAACCCGGATAACCACGCCTTTTGATTCGGAAAATACTTCCATTCTACAAATGAAATCGCTGATAATGATGTTTTTTCGAGTTTATTATCTTTGCCAGGTTGTGGGCACATCCCAACAAGATGTATGGTAGCTCCTACCCCATCAGCTGTACGAAAAATTGCTCCTACATTGAACGAAGAACGTACATTATCCAATACAAATATCACCTGAAAATCACTATGGTCTGCCATCAATTATCTCCTGTTTAATTGCTTACGTTTTCAAATGACGTGAATAACCTGTCTACTGTACTGATATCACCAGAGGGAATAGAACCTGCATTTTCAGAACGCATTGTTACATAAAATAATTTACCGTATAGTTCAAAACTCCCATTATTGTTATAGAGTACATGACGGACTTCGCCATCCACTTCTACAGTACTCTTATTAAGTTGAATTGGGCCGAAATCTACTCTACCCTGGCTCACCACATCACCATCGGTTACATCGGGATTGGCAAGTTCAGCGCCTTCCTGAGTAGCCCTGAGTACAAGCTGTGTGTCACCTTTCTGTAATACTAACTCGCCACATGGTTTACCACTCCCATTACAATTTGTTGTAAAACCATCCTGAGCCACTTGCCACTCCTGGGGATATCTCAGAGAAAAGTCATATCTATCATTAGTGTATGTTCCCCACCCCGGGAATAAATCTGGTGGAGGCTGGGTAGGCTCTGATGTTGGCGTTGGAGTTGGCTCTTCTGTCGTGGTTTCTGTAGCTGTAGGTTCAGGTGACTCAGTAGGAGTAATAGTTTCTTCCGGAGTTGGTGTATCTGTTACTTCTGCTGTTTCATCATTACCTTCATCAGTGTCATTCCTGCCACCCCCTCCAAAAAACATATAGCCAAGAATACCTACCGCGGCGAGCAAAGCAATAACAACGGTAGCTAAAAGTACCAGAAATGCCTTATTGGATGATTTGCCAGGCGCTGCGATTCTCTGCGCAAGCTCTTGTATTTTAGGATATGCAGCAAGAAGGTTTTGGGGGGCTTTATATTCTGGCGATTCACCTAAATCCCGAATTGCCGTATATATGTCAGGAGCAGATACCTGCGTATCGTAGCCTTCATTGCCCAGAGCGTCGAATATTTTTTTTAAACCGCTATTAAATCGCCAGCGAATTGTATTCTCGCCACTGTTTTGGACTAGTGTGATTTCGCTTAAGTGCATCTCTTCCCAGATCCTCAGATTAATAGTTTCTCGCTCAACCGGGAGAAGCGTAGGAAATACAGACTGCACAGTATCAGCGATTCCCTTTTGCACAGCAGCATCAACATAGACCACACGCTCAGGTAAATATTGTAAATTTTTTTCTTCTACCGCTCCTGTACTGAAATTTGTCGGATATTTCTCGAAACAAATTTTACGTGCAGTAATAAAAAACCAGAATATTAAACTCGTGTCTTCCCAGCGCAGATCATGAATTTCATTATAGAATTTCGCGAATGTTTGTTGTGTGATGTCTTCAGCATCAAACTTATTGCCAACAATAGTAAAAGCGTACCTGTATACATCATCGACATAGTAACGAAAAAGTGTATAAAAGCCTTGCTCCTTATTTTTTTTCGCTTCGTTAAACAATTCTTTTTCCTTTTGCAGTTGCGGGTTGTCCATAGTTGTATACATGATAGCAAAACATATGAAAAGATTCAGCCTTTTTTGCTATAATACCACATGGAACAAGGAGCTCACTCATCGCAACCTTCTACTTCTCAAAGTGAGGAACAAAACATACCAAATCCTGGTAAAAAAAATAATCCAATATCTGTGAAGAAGAAAAAAAATTTTCTCATAGTTATTTCTTGCGCTTTGTTTTCGTTGCTGCTTTGTGTGGGAGGGATCGCTGCTGTATTGGTTACGCTGGCGGTAATTGAAGAGGATATGAAGGAAAAAGTGGAAGCAACGCATACCTCCTATATTGAGTATGCAAAAGCAATCGACGAAGTTGCCAATACACTTAATAAAATTCCAAACAAAGATCCGGAAGACGCAGAAAGAAGCTTCTCAAAGTATGCACAGGATGCAAAAGAGGAAATAGATCAGGCTGAAACCAGACTTTCCACACTTGAAGAAAACAGGAACAAGCTTAATCGTGAACAAACAACCGAATATCGTAAGCATATTGATACGTACATGACAGAATCAGACAAGCTGCTTACTATCCAGCGTGACGCTATTAATTTTCACCTTGGTCTGGTACAACCAGTCAAAGAGTATAAAGAACTAATTGATGAAGCTTCAAAAGTAAGTATTTATATTGTGAGCGATCCTGATAGATACGCGGATGAAATTGAAAGATTCATCAATGGCCTCAGTGAAATGATTACAGATATTGAAGAACTTCAACTTGATACAGAAAAAATAAAATCATTACGCGATACTTACCTGGCTATCTTCAAAGAAGAAGTTACATACTTACAGAAATTAAAAACCTCTGCGGAAAAAAGGGATGAACAAATGTATAATAAAGCAAGAGAAGAATACATTAAGAACCTGAAAACAAAAAGAGATAATTATCGTGCAGAAATAGAACGAATAGAACAGGATACTGAAAATATAGTAGACGAATTAAATAATACCAATGAGCTGATACTTGAAGAATTTGCCATATTAGAAATATAAAAACCTTCGCCTGGAAGCGAAGGTTTTTATCTATTCTACAGGACTACTCATTGCTTGAAAATTCTTTTTCCACATCTACTGGTGAGTTATAGTTCCTGTCTTCCATATGCCGTATAGAATTAATTACTTCTTCGGGTGCTCCGTTGGATTGTGCTAACTGGATTAACTCATCCTTTGTATGGGGAAATCCTGCTCCTTTTATGTATTTTGCCGATACTGCCATAATTCTTCTTTCTTTCAAATTAAATAACTCACAGACGCCTGTTTCCTTTATCATACACATGAAAAGAAAACCAACGTTTGCAATCAGTTAGTAAGTGATTATTACAGTATCAGAATGAGAACTCTTTAACCTTTTGGCTGCTTGGCTCCGTAACGAGATCGTGCCTGCCTTCGTTTATCGACACCTGATGCGTCAAGTACACCGCGGACTACCGTATACTTTACTCCAACCAGATCCTTAACCCTTCCTGAACGAACCAATACAACAGAATGTTCCTGAAGATTATGTCCTTCACCCGGGATATATGCAGTCACGGTTTGCTTGTTTGACAACCTGATTCTCGCAATTTTACGTAACGCAGAGTTCGGTTTTTTTGGAGTACGGGTACTCACAGAAAGGCACACACCACGCTTGAACGGATTGCTCGCTTTAGTTCTTTTTCTTGTATTATGGTTATAGTTAGTATGCAAAATACTGATTGGATCAGGCTTTTGCTTTTTACTTCTTGGTTTTCTGATTAATTGGTTAACTCTCGCCATTTTCTTTTGATTTTTCGATTATAACATTAGATCCAACAGGAATCATCCTCCCGATAATAACATTTTCTTTTAACCCTCTGAGGTAATCCCGTTTTCCCAGGATTGCAGCTTCTGAAAGCACACGTACCTGCTCCTGGAAAGACGCTGCGGATAGGAATGATTCGGTTTTCAACGCTGCTGCTGTAATTCCAAGAAGTTGCTGGGAGACCCGTATTGGCTTTTTTCCCTGTTCTTTCAGCTTTTTATTAATATCAATTATGACAAACTTGTCCCGGACTTCACCAGGAATTAACTCTGAATCACCTGGATCCATGATGCGAACATATCTGCCCATTTGCGCAACGATTACTTCAACATGCTTGTCACCTAGAGGAATTCCCTGAACCTGGTAGACTCTCTGTATCTCGTTGATGATATATTTCTGTGCATCAGTCAGGCCTTTAGCCTGAAGCAGCTTTCTCGGATCGATATTACCTCGTGTAATAGAGGTACCCGCAACAACCTGGTCTCCTTCGCTTACCAGTAGCTCTTCATCTACGGAAACCTTGTATTCAACTTCTTCAACAACATTTGATTCGACGAGAATAGTGTCCTCTTTAATTACGAGATTACCTTTTCTGGTAGATCGTACTTCCTCTCCATCCTTGTGTACAAAAAGAAGATCTCCACTCTTCACTGACTTCTGCTTTGGTTTAACGACCAGTTTATCTTCTTTTGAATACGGATAGTCAATAGTATCGGAAATCACATTACGTACCCGGACAATATTATGGTCTTTGCGCTTACCTTCATGAATCTCGATAGTGCCGCCAATTTCTGTAATGATTGCCTGCCCCTTTGGTACGCGAGCCTCAAAGAGCTCCTGAATCCTGGGCATACCCATCGTAATATCTTCGCCGGCAGCACCTGCTTTGTAGAACGTACGAAGGACAAGCTGAGAAGCAGGCTCGCCGATTGCCTGAGCTGCAATAATACCAACTGCTGTTCCAATATCGACAAGCGAACCGGTACCATAGTCTACTCCATAGCATTTCTGGCAGACACCAAACATAGTTTTACACGTTAAAGGAGTCCTCACCTCTACTTTTGTAATACCTGCTTCGACTATTACTTTTGCTTGGGCTGCTGTAATAGCTTCTCCAGCTCCAATCAGTACATTGCCTTGAGCATCTTTAACTTCTTTTATTGTTACACGAGCAACCAGTCTTTGTTCAAATGGCAATGATCGGCAAGAGTCTTCAGCCTGATCAATAATATAGCCTTTATCCTGGCCACAATCATGCTCTCTGACGATAAAGTCTTGAGAAACTTCAGAAAGTTTTCTTGTCAGATACCCTGAGTCAGCAGTACGCAAAGCGGTATCCGCCAGCCCCTTACGAGCTCCTTTCGATGATATGAAATACTCGAAAGGCGTAAATCCGTTGAGATAGTTTGAAAGGATCGGCAACTCAATCAGACGCTGAGTCGCATCCTGAATAGGCCCCTTGACACCCACTATCTGGTTAACAATATCGTACCCGAAGCGTGAACCGGATTCCGCGATAGCTTTAAGATTATTTGTCCGCTCATGGTGCTCCTTGGTCAGCTTTTCAATTTCCGGAACAACTTTATCGACCCATAATTGTGCGAACTGGTATGATTTATCCGCCCTGGTCAAAAGCCCCATCTTAAAATAATTGTCTATCTCCTGAGTCTTCTCCATTGCATCTTCGATTCTTTTATCGAGATCAGGAATAGCTATTAAGTCGTCCATACCAACAGAAAATCCTGACAGAGTCGAATACTTAAACCCGATATCGTTAATTTTATTAAGGAAGTCTGATACTTGCTCTACGGTATAGTTCTGGAAAATAAGCAAAGCGATCTTTTGTAGTACTTTTTTACTGACATCTTCGTTCACAAACCGGTATCCTTCAGGTAATAGCTGATTAAAGAGAATTCTTCCCACACTCGTACTTACTAATTCCCCGTCATAGTACACTTTTACTTCTTCGCGAAGGTGGATTAATTCCATTTGATATGCTTTCTCAGCGCTATCAAAATCCGGGAAGAACTGTTGTTCATTAACTTTGCTTTCATCCTCCTTGAAGGTGGTCAGGTAATACACTGTTTGTACAAGGTCTCGACTCGGAGACATAATGAATTCTCCAGAGGTAGTACGAAGCATATTCCTCTCAGGCATCATGAGATTTATAGCATCTTGAATCGCGTCCTTGGTAAGTGGAACGTGAATCGCCATCTGATCCCCATCAAAATCAGCGTTAAATCCTTCGCACACCAATGGGTGGATACGAATTGCATCCCCATCAACCAGGATTGGATAAAAAGCCTGGATACCCTGCTTATGAAGGGTAGGCGCTCGGTTAAGTAATACAGGGTGTCCTTGAATGACTTCATCGAGTACATTCCATACCTCGTCAGACTTATCACGGGAATCAATCATGTATTTTGCACTTCTCGCATTAGCAGCAAGACCTCGATCTATCAATTGATTCACTACAAACGGCTTAAACAACTCCAATGCCATATGTTTTGGCACGCCGCACTGGTTAAATTTAATATCTCGTCCCGCTGTTACAATGACCGCACGTCCCGAGTAATCAACCCGCTTACCGAGCAAATTCTGTCTGAAACGTCCCTGCTTACCACGAAGGTTCGCCGAAAGTGATTTAAGAGGAACTTTTCGCTTGTTTACATAGGGAGTACTTGGACGATGCTCGTTATCAATAAGGGCATCGACCGATTCCTGAAGCATACGTTTTTCGTTACGTAAGATCACTTCTGGAGCCCCTAGTTCTATAAGTCGCTTAAGACGATTGTTACGGTTAATTACCCGACGATATAAATCATTGAGGTCAGCGGTAGCAAACCGACCTCCAGAGATTGAAACAATAGGTCGTAACTCCGGAGATATGACCGGCAGTACTTCAAGTACCATCCACTCAGGCTTCATCTCATTCTTGAGGAAAGAACTCACATATTTTAATCGCTGTACCGCTTTAAGCCGCTTCTGGATATTTGTTGATTTTATATCCTGCTCGAGATCCTTGATTAACTGCTCAAGATCAAGTTTCTGGAGGAGATATTGAACCGCCTCAGCTCCCATCTTAAGTTCAAAAAACTCAAACTGATACTCCATTAAGAGCACGTGTTCCTCTTCGGTAATAGTCTCACCTACCTGTATTCTGGATACCAGATCAAGGAGAACCTTTTTTTCCGCTTCTACTTCGTTTTTCTGTTTCAACCCCTCTTCTTTGATCTTAGCAATTTTCTGCCTTGATTTATGCTCAATATTCTCAAGTTCAAAATCATCAACTCCGGATGCTTTGTTTTTTTCAATCTCTGCGTTTATTGTCTTTTGCTCTTCTTCAATTGTCTGATTGATTTCATTATCAACTTCCTGCAAAGATTCTTTTATCAGATCCTTCACATTCTCAATGGCCTGCTTTTGACCGTCGTCGTCACTTTCCACCACAATATACCTTGAGAAATAAATTACTGATTGAAGCTTTTTCTGCGGAATATCAAGGATAAGAGATACTTTATTTGGAATACCATGCGCAAACCAGACGTGAGTAACCGGAGAAGCAAGACGTATGTGCCCCATACGTTCCCGACGTACGGATTTACGGGTGACTTCTACCCCACATTTATCACAAATAATGCCTTTATATTTATACTTTTTATACTTACCGCATGAGCACTCGAAGTCTTTCGTAGGACCAAATATTTTCTCACTCATCAAACCATCAAGTTCAGCCCGATGAGTACGATAATTAATAGTTTCCGGCTTTTTAATCTCCCCGTATGACCAGGATAATACCTCTTCGGGAGATGCCAGCTTTAGCTGTATGTATTCAATATTTTGTTTATATTTCATAGTATTATACTCAAAATTTATTGTTCGTTGACACCATAATCCAGCCTGATATCAAGACCGAGCGCTCGCAATTCACTGATAAAGACTTTAAATGACTCAGGGGTTCCTTCCATTCTGATGGGCTTACCATGAATGATTGCCTCATACGCCTTAGACCTTCCATCAATATCATCAGATTTAATTGTCAACATCTCCTGCAGTACATGGGCTGCTCCGTGTGCTTCAAGCGCCCAGACTTCCATTTCTCCGAATCGCTGTCCACCAAATTGAGCTTTACCACCTAGCGGTTGTTGTGTCACGATAGTGTATGGCCCCGTTGATCTTGCGTGGATTTTGTCCTCTGCAAGGTGTTCAATTTTGAGTATGTACTTCATCCCCACTGCAACAGCCTGGTCTAACTTGTCACCTGTTCTGCCATCAATCAATTCATATTTATCCTTATGTTCCAGCTTTTTCTTACTGAGCATATCATCAATCACTTTTTCATCCGGGGTAGTAAATGCTGGTATCGCAACATTTACGCCAGCCATATGTGCTCTCATTCCCAGACTCATTTCTCGCAAAATACTTACATTCATACGCTTAAGAAACAGCGGAGTAAAGATTAAATCTACTGGTGTTCCATCCGGAAGATACGGCATGTCCTCTTCGGGTACTATTTTTGAAATAACACCTTTCTGACCTGCCATATCACATAACTTATCTCCAATGTTAATGTGGTGCTCTTTTGCAACCCAGATCTTTACCTGCTTAATTACACCGGTTGATAACTCCTCTTCTGTTCTATCGAGTATCTGTGTATCGATGACAATACCGGATTCTCCATTTGGCATTCGCAGAGAGACATCCTTCACATCATGAGCACTTTCACCGAATATCGCACGCAATAGTTTTTCTTCAGCTGTAACCTCAAGATCACCTCGCGGGGAAATAATTCCGGCGATGATATCTCCACTCTTGACCTTTGCCCCCCTTCGAATAATTCCATCGCTATCGAGGTTACCAAGTAGCGCTTCGCTCACTCCTGGAATATCTGCAGTGAGCACTTCCGGTCCTAATTTAGTATCGCGGACATCCCGTGTATACGTCTTAATAATAATTCCATTCAAAGCTCCATTCTTCAATATTCTTTCTGAGATTGCCCAGCCGTCTTCAAATGTAATACCTTCCCAGAACATACAAGCGCATAAAATATTAGTTCCGATCGCTAATTCTCCATCAACAGCACTCGAGCCATCTGCAAGTAATTCACCCGCTTTCAGCTTCTGACCTGGCGAGACTTTCACCGTGTGGTGAATCAAGGTATTGTCATTTGATGCCTGGAAATTATCCAGGTTATATGTTTCTTTCTTTCCTTTCCCCGTTTTGATTATGACTTTTTGAGCATCAGCGTATTCAACTTCTCCGTCATTTTCTGCATACAATGACCTGCCGGATAATCGCGCAATATCCGCTTCTCTTCCCGTGCCAACTATTGGCGCCTCCTTGTGGAACAATGGTACCGCCTGGTTCATATTGGAAACTTCAAAGAGGTTACGGGCTACTTCAGTATGATTGGCAAATGGAATCAAATAAAAGTTAATACCGGTTGACGAGCCGGAATCCACATCAATATATTCAACTTCTTCTACCGGACCTCGGTAAAATTCACCTCTGTGCCTGATTGGAACAAAATCATCAAGAAGGTTCAAATGTTCGTCCATATCCAACTCACTGTAGGTAAGCTTCAAATTGTTCTCACGATCAGCGTCCAAGAAGCCCACATCCTCTGATGCGAATGGTCGAACATTCATGCTGGAAACCTTTGCTTTAACAAGAGCTTCCTGCGTTTTCTTATCAATCACTTTTCCCGCTTTTGCAATAACCTTGTTCCCGTCAGTAACATCTTCGCGCGGGATACGGTTAAGAGAATCTTTTGCAGCAACAGCATGAACAACTTTTCGATACGGAACTTCAATAAAACCATAACTGTTAATTTTCGCGTAGAGAGCTAAATAATTTACCACTCCTACACTTTGACCATCAGGAGTCTGTACGGGACAGAATCGCCCATACTGCGAGTAGTGCACGTCACGCACGGAGAATGTCGCGCGTTCTTTGGTTAAACCGTTGGGTCCTCCAGCAGTGACATGGCGGAGGTTGGAAATCTCCGACAGCACATTCTTTTGCGTCATATACCGTGATATCTGACTCGAACCAAAAAAGTCACGAAATGCGGTAACAAGTGGTCTACTGCTCATCACATCACTCGCCGTAAGCAGCTCATCTGTAGAATGCGAACTCATCTTATCCTTGGTATTTTTTTCAATCTTTTTAATCGCGTCCATCACAACCTCGCCCAGGAGTTCATTAACACTCCTTACTCGTCGATTACCTAAATGATCCATATCATCCTCGTCCAGCTGACCAAGGTCCATTTTAACAAGCTTCTCAACGACTCCTACAAGGTCACTGATAAACAATGCGTTATTTGCTTCAGATAGTTCTTTATGATATTTCTTTTCAAGTTTTTTATTGAGCTGGTATCTACCAACGTCACCCAGGTAGAGTCTTTTAGGATCAAACAGGAGCGAATCAATATAGGCTTTAGCATTCTCAACGCTGGCAGTGACATCCGGACGAAGCCTTCTATAGATATCAAATATTGCAGCGATGGTATTTTCAGTTGGGTCTTTAGCCAGGGTCTGTTCAAGAAAATTCGGGTCATCTTCGCCCAGCTTGATATCTTTAAAGAGGTTAAGGATTTCCGCGTTAGACCCATACCCCATTGCCCGGAAGAATGTACAAATATTAATTTTCGGCTTGCGAGGTCCAAGCTTAATGGAAAGAATACCGGTTTTTGACGTGTCAATGGTAAACCACGCGCCACGCGAAGGAATAATTTTTGCCATGTAGAGAGAGTTTCTTTCAAAACTCAGCCCGTTGCCTAAATAAATCACACCTTCTGCACGGATAATCTGATGTACAATACACCGTTCAACGCCGTTCACAATAAAAGTGCCTCTATTCGTCATCAAAGGAACATCACCCATAAAAATCTCCTGTTCCTTGGCTTCTCCAGTTTGCTTGTTGACAAGGCGAACCTGCCAGTATAACGGAGCCTGGTAGGTCAGTCCTTTTCGTATACACTCGTTCTCAGGCCTGTCTATATCCATAAGCTTTGGTTTAAGGAACTCAAGTGACCAGAGCTTACCCGTGTTGTCAAAAATTGGATTAATTGTACTGAAGTAACTGACAAGATCTTCCTCCAAAAAATTTTTGTAGGAATTCAACTGAGCTTCGATAAGATTGGGTAATGGATAGGATAGCTTAGGATTAGATAAATTAATTCTTTCTTTCTTGCTGTTCAAATTTGAAATAATTGTTTTTTTCGCCATATCCGTATAAACGTAACAAAGCAAGCAATGGATACTATTGCTTGTAAATATTAGCTCTTAGCTGAACGTATTGACATCCGCAACGACTTTATATAATAACATACTTTTGATGAAATGCAAATTCTACTCACAGTGATTTTATTTATACGTAGTAACAGGTTCAAGTACAGGCGGATCAATACTGACCACTTCAAGGTTAGCACCGCAAATAGGACATTCAACTATATCCCCTACCTCCAGGTTTGAAAGATCGAGCTCAAACTCGTTCTCACATACGGGACAGGTAATTTTTTGTATTTTCATGACTGTCATTGGGGAATCATAGTAAATTTTTTCCCTTTTGGATAGTGTCTACTATATCTATATCGTTTGCTACGGATCTGGTACTATACTACTATCATTTACGTATTCACCAAATATGTATTGAATAATTACACTATGCATGATTCATCGAAATACCGGCAATTCCTGGAATTACAACGTGCATTTTCATTACAAACTTACCCCTCCCCTTTAGAACTGGTAGATAGTAATCGGGAGAAATTAGCATTAAAACGGGATGATAAGCTACAACTGGGATGTTCCAAAGAGCGAAGTATTATCCCGCTTATTGATCACTATCTCCAAAAAGGAGAAGATAGATTCACAGTCTCTTCCACGGGGAACGCTGCTCTTGTCGCGGTGTATGCCGCATTGCGTAATAAACGTATTAAACACCTGCGTGTTTTTTTCTCAGCATCAATATCTGATAAGAAACTGACATCTATCTTAAGATTTCTACCTTTGCTGAAGATCAGTGATATTCGAAACAATATTACTTATCAGAATATTACCTTTCAATTGTGTGAAAACCCTAAACAGGAAGCATTCCAACTCGTCAGGCAAGGCTACATTAATCTGCGTGGTTCAACAGATGACCTGGCTTTGGAAGGATTTAAATCCATCGCGTATGAACTGCATGAACAGTGTAATCAAGTGGAGAATATTTTCATTCCTGCCTCAAGTGGCACAACAGCAATGGGAGTATTCCAAGGTTTTCAGAGAATCGGGCGTATGCCCCACATTCATGTAGTACAGACTACAAAAGTTTATGCTTTGCTAAAACGGATAGTAAAAGATCACGCAGGTAAAGATGAGTCAGAGCATCCAGCGGAATCAATACTTGATATTATTGGGCATAGAAGGGCTGAGATAGAACATGTTATTTCTCATACTCAGGGGAGAGGTTGGATTATAACAGCAAAGAGTTGTAAAATTGCGCACCAGGAATTGCAAGAACGCTTTGGTATCACAACAAGCCCAGACAGTGCATTGACCTACGCTGCATACAAACAAGCTATGGAACACCAGGAGCTCAAAAATGCAGTTTTGCTTTTCACGGGGTAAGTCATTACTTTTTTATGGATATATTAAACACAAATTCAATTTATATTACATTCTTATTGTCGTTACTTTACTTCTTCATATCTTTGAATTTTTATATGTTCCTGAGCTATCAATTATTTATGCAGATGCTGAAACCGCAATTCCGTCACTTACAGAGACGCTCATTCAGTATAGTAACTTTTTAAGAAAGCTATTCGGATACATTGTACTGTGTGTTGTAGTAGGGATAACAACTGGTATGTCAGTACTTTCCTGGAAATATAGTACTTCACCTGACAGAAAGCCAATACATTAAAAAATGCTAAGCCTAGTCATGCTACTTTGTGGATTTATTCTCCTGGGTTTGGTAGCTCTCGCTATCTACATCCCTATCTTCTCCCTGGAACAAACAGTTAATGGTCTGGACTATAGTATTCCGTCCCTTGTAGTTGTTCAGGGAAACATTCCTGGTATGACTTTTTTGACGCAAGGTCATGATCGTACTGGTAGCCTTTACCATATCCCATATCCTTCATAAGTTGCATAGGTGCATGGCGGAAGTGGAGGGGAACCGGGAGTGCACCATATTTATTTACATCAGCGCGAGCTTTTTCATAAGCTATATAGGCCGCGTTCGACTTCGATGAATGTGCAAGATACTCCGCTAGCTGAGCAAGCGAAACACCGCACTCAGGTACACCCTTCCTCGTTGCAGTGCTTGAACGACATCCTCCTGTCCATGAGCCTGGAAGACAAATACTCGAGCTCGTGAAATCAGGGGGGCAATAATCGTAAAGCTTGGATTCCCAGTGGTAGCCCCAATAAGAACAATCTGACCTGATTCAACATAGGGGAGAAGTGCATCCTGTTGTGCCTTACTCCATCTATGGATCTCATCAATAAAGAGAATTGTTACTCTACCATGTTTTTGATTTGTAGCAGATAGATGGATAACGTTACGCAGCTCATTTTTTACCTTCTACTACCGCCGAGAGTCGTACGAAATCAGCGTCAGTTGACCGGAAAATAATTTCAGCAAGGGTTGTTTTACCACTTGCTGGAGGACCCAAGAATATCATACCTGGGATTTTTCCTGACTCAATAATCATCCGTATAGGATTACCTTCACCAACCAGGCGATCCTGCCCAAGAAATTCACTGATGCGTTTTGGCCGTACTACTGATGCGAGTGGCATACACTGATTATCCGCTATTTATACTGAAGTTACAATAATACTGTACTCGTTAAAGTGTAACGCAACCCTACTATAATCATGAGCCTTTTTGGCTCAAAATAGTACAATTAGGTTAATTTCCTTTAGCAGGTTTTTGTTGGTTGGGGCATATCAGGCGTCCTGCTAAAGGACTTTTTTTAATACACTATTGTTTTAATTTCTATTGTTTCCGGGTTACTGGGGCAAAGTTGAGTAAATTGAAGTTTATAACCATGAGTGACGTAGATAGAAATAAATCTTTACAAGCCAGCGAAGCAGAGATAAACCCTTTTGATAAAGCTCCAAAGCAACTTGCAGACATAGCAGCTCCACCTCCACCCCCAAAAGTACAAGAGAGTGTTATTGATGCAGTAGGCAAAATCGATATAGCTGCCATGCAGGAACAGATGGATATGTTCTTCTTAAATAACCCTGGTACAAGACTTTTTGGGAACCAGTATTTACTACCTGCAGCATTCAAAGAGTCTTCATTACCACACGTCTCAGAACAAGCACTGCAAAGAAAGATTATAGCGAATCTGGGAGCGGTTCGCTTACAGCGCAATGACTCACTCCGTGGTGGGATTCTTGATGGTAAAACAATCACGTCTGCGTATGAGGTCGTTCCAAACGAGCAGATCGCTGAGAAAGCAGACTGGATGAGCGATTCAGGGATCAGGTCATCACTCGCTATCATACAAAAAATGCATCCCGGGAAACAGGTTATACCTGCCTATTATCCAGCTACCGCAGTTGGTGGGACATTCCGTGTTGAAATAAAAGTTTTAGAATAATGTGAAACATGTATAATCAGGATAATGGTTCATACTTTTAAACCTGATAAACGTGCTTTTATATTGTTACCCCTTGCCAGAACCGCGATTATATTTGCTGGCATTCTCATAGTAGGCGTTGTCATTTCATTAGTACTCAGTACGTTCTTCCTGGTAATCATACTGCTTGTAGTACTTATCATCTTATATGCGTTAATCACCTGGAATAAATTCGTTCAATTTCGTAAAGAAGTATATGAATTCCACTCGAATAAAATTGTCCATAGAAGTGGAAGCATAATAAATGATTCATTAACTGAACTACCCGTAAGGAATATTACTAATGTAAGTCAGATTTTTCCTTTTATTGAATTCAAATTATTCGGTACAAATCATATTTTGATAGATTCCGCTGCAAGCGGCGCTTCAAGCATTGTACTTTCTTCCTTGCAGGGAAATGAAGGTGTTATCACTTTATTGAAAAAAAACCTCGATTCGAACGGTCTGCAGGTAGATGAATCACAGCTTATCCAGCATATGAAACCTTCCAGGGTAGGTTTTGCGATAAGCATCTCTAAAACAATATTTAACGCATTGCTCTTTCTGCTGATCTTTGGGGTGTTTGATATTGGGCTTTCTACCATTCTTTCATTTGTTTCGCCAGAGCTGGCGCTGATTACCCTGCCATTATTCCTTGTAGTGCTCCTCGTGGTAGTACTTGTGTTTTTTGTGAAATATCAGGACATCGCGCATACCGATTATTTTCTTTATGAAGAGGTTCTGGTATACAGAAATGGTTTCATGACAAGAGAGTATTCATTCATGCCTGCAGAAAATCTTACCGACACCTCCCTCACCCAGGATATTTTTGAAAAGATTTTCAACGTACAGAATATTGTTCTCAATACCAAAGGTACTTCAAGGAATATTGCGTTTAAATATCTCAAAGATGCTCAGTCATTTTCTGAACAAATTCGCTCAGTCATACGAGGGCAAACTCTTCACGATACCCCGGCTACAACTACCAACGGTGACATACTGACAAACGTGGAGGAGTCCGGTGAACTTCACAGTCAGGATGTTCCTGCAAAAGATCAAACACAAGGTGCAGCACGGGAACAAGGAATACAAAGAGTATATGATAATCATACTACAGTCTCTTTTCGTTCTAATCCATTGCGAGCCTGCTTCGCTTCAATTCTTTCGTTGTTCTTTTTCATTCCGTTTGGCATTCTTGTATTTTTGTTCCCGGTAATTATTCTCGGACTTGTACCGAATATCGTATACTTTGTGTCTTCTTCGAACAATGTGTTTCGTGTATTATTCAGAACATTCCACATTGAAAAACAGTCAATACGACAGACCTACAGTTTTCTCTCTACCCAAACGCTGGAATTCAGACTGGAAAAAATCACTTCTTTTGTAGTTTCAGAAAACTATATTGACCGGCTGTTTAATACTGTTACCATAACACTTTTTTCTCAAGGTGCCGGGGAAACAATCCAGCTGCTCTATATCAATAAGAATGACACACTCATTCCTTTGCTCTATGAGAAAATTGGTATACACCAGCCTGAATCGACCCTGCTTGAAAAGTTTCATTCGAAGTTTAGCGCACGTGACTGGTTTAAGAATAATAGTATTATATTAGTCACTCTTTTTATGAGTTACGCGCTTATCTCACCACTCCTGGTATGGTACTTTACATATCAGAATACAAGTACAGTGATTATGGTAGCTGTTGCAGGAGGAATCGGTGTAGTACCGGCGGGGATATTTTGTGCGCAGTTCGTTACTGACGCCATCAGAATGAGATTTTCAAAATTACTCATATATGATGATCATTTTGCTTTTTCTATTGGGAAATTATTCTACAAAATGTATGTTATTAAATCTGAATTCATCCGTGAATGTGTAAGTCTACAGTATCCGTTTACTGACACCGGAGCGCTCACCATTCACGCTGCTGGTGGTCGAAGTGATAGCCTTAACGAAGCAAACCAACAGACAAATAAAAACTTATCGATTACTACAAATACCTTCACGATTCACTATCTCTGTGACGTTTTCTCAACTCATGATTTACTGGATGCTATCCTGAAGAATTTCCCACGCAAAGCTTCGTATAGCCATGACAAGGTTGAGATGCTTTTAGATCCCAGCGAAGTCTATAGAACGCGTCCGGTAGTTGCGAATGCATCTATCCGCCTACTCCCCCTGGCGATATTTTTTTTCCTGATATATATTGGAGCTTTCCTGTATGTAATTTTACGAATTAAAAATACTTTCTACATTATCCAGAAGGATCGCATCGTTGGAACATCAGGCATAATCGCGAAGAAGCAGTCATCAGTCCTCTACAGAAACATAGATTATATAACACAAAAGCAGGGTGCATTAAACAAATTGTTTGGAAATGGAACTATTCAGCAATTTACTGACAGTGGGGGTGAAGTTACGCTGAAAATCCAGGATATACAAGACTTCAGTGAGTTTTACACTATTCTCAATCAGCAACTCAACTCCCCCCCTACTCATGACATTTCCATGTAGTCTGCAATTTGTCGTATCGCGGACAAATGTAACAATAGCACTGTCAAAACCAATTTTTTCAAGCTTTATGGTTCTTGATTTCAACTGTTCGTATGGGGAATGGAATCTCAATTCCTTCTTTTTCATACGTCTTATGCAGTAATTTCACAAATTCATGTTTGACATAGTATTGGTCAACAAACTTTTGTACCCTAAGTATTACCGTAAACTGAATGCTAAAATCTCCGAATGTATGAAACCTGATAACTGGTTCAAAATCAGGCACACCTCCCTGGCTCTTCTGCATTATTTCCTTAGCTACAGATATAGTTATGTACTCTACTTTTTCAAGATCGCTCCCATAGCTGACGCCAACATCAAGAAGAACGGCCATATCCGTCTCGGGTTTGTAGTAATTGGTAATTATGGAATTCGCGAGTTTAGAATTCGGGATAATAATCAAGTTTCCTGGCAGGTCATGAATTGTTGTATATCTCCAGGTAATGTCATCAATGTACCCCTCCTCACCGGAATCCAGTTTAATATATTGATTTGCCTTTACTTTCCGGGATGCAACAACCTGTAGCCCGGAAAATAGATTCGACAATGTCTCCTGAAGCGCGAGCGCTACTGCTAAACCTCCAACTCCTAATGCAGTAAGCAGAGGTGTGACTGAAATACCAAGCACGCTCAGCGCCATGAGCAAGCCGATTACAAATACAATCAGGCGGGTAAAGTTTGCAAAAATAGAAGCAGCAGGAAATGCTCCTTTCCCGTTCTTGCTGATAAGATTTATTAATCCAGCTATTACCCGGGCAATATACAGAGTAATCGCGAATATAAGCATCACCAATACTACTTTTCTCGCTACTTCCGCATCATCCCCCACCAGTCCGAGATTGCGCTCAGCAAAATAAGCGCCAATTACAAAAAAAAGAAAAACGACAATTTTATCAATTGAATTAATAATAATATCGTCTACTTCCCATTTCGTTTTTTTAGCCAGTTTTTCAAGGAATGTGACAACGATAAATTCGACCAGGAAGCCAGCCAGTAAAAAACCCGCCAGTAACGCGAAAGGAATATAGAGATTTGAAATTGTAATTTCTGAGAAGTTCATAATTCAGGTCAAAACGTATGAATTATACGTACAAATCAACAAAAATCAAACTATTTTATTTGCCCGTAAATCTATTTCGTGGTATACACTTCAATATACCGCTAGTTTCAACAATGATCAAGACATACTTTAAACACGTATA
The DNA here is from genome assembly GCA_048615375.1 of Candidatus Dojkabacteria bacterium. GTDB lineage: Bacteria > Patescibacteriota > Dojkabacteria > JAOAGR01 > JAOAGR01 > JBMCLJ01. The sequence continues at coordinate 24,279 of JBMCLJ010000006.1, forward strand.
CGAACCTGTTTTTCACGAAGTGAATTCGTTTAAAGAGGGTTCCTGGATCCACATAAGCGAGACTACAGATGAAGACATTCAGGATATTATTAGTCTTACCGGGCTGGAAAAAGCAGATCTCCAGGATGCACTTGATCTTTTTGAGATCCCTCGTGTAGAGAAGCACGAGAATGCAGTGATTATCTTTTTAAGGACACCCTCATCCAAAATCAAAGGACTTCATACTGAGCCACTCACCATAGTGATGACTCATCATAACTTTATAACTATTACGCCTCGCGAGAGTTTTGCCGTAAATTCAATACTGAATGCAAGCTCAAATATTGCGACTACAAACTTTACTCGTCTCCTCGTAGAAATTTTAAAGAAGATTTCATTTGACTACACGCGAATGATAAAGAACAGCAGGAATATTGTTCTTCGACAAAAGAAAGATATGCACTATATTGACGATGGTGATATCCTTGTACTGATAGAAAATGAAGAAATACTTAACCAATATCAATCTGTACTGGTGCCAATGAAAATGGTAGTTGAAAATATAGAGTCGGGTAGATTTGTGGTGTTGAGTGAAGACGATCACGAAGTATTCCAGGACGTAATTAATACTATTCGTCAGCTCTCAGACGTGTGCATGGTAAATCTGAAAAGTATACGGTCGCTCCGGGACTCGTACCAGATAATATTTACAAACCGGCTAAATCGAACGATTAAATTTCTTACCTCGTTCACAATTATTATGACAATACCCACAATTGTAGCTTCAATCTTCGGTATGAATGTTGAACTCCCTTTTTCTAATAACCCACACGCTTTTTTTATTACTATGTCGATTGCCTTTGGAATTCTTATTGTCTTTTTGGTTTTGTTTTATCAAAAGCGTTGGATCTAAGCACTATGCCGAAAAAATATTCTCTTGTATATAAAAAAGACTTTGATAATTTATTTAAAAAAGGTCACCGTCTCCATTCACAGCACTTTACATTAGTATGTGACACTGCGCCTTCTTTAAAAGTTGCTTTTGTAGCACCTAAAAAGCACATAAAAAAAGCAACAGACCGGAATTATGCTAAACGCATCACCCGCGAAATAACACGGAAGCAACTGACTGCTCTACTAACGCGCACGCCAACATATCATCTTGCCGTCATGATCAAGGTCAATCTACGTGATCTGGTCCAGAAAAATGGGTTTGAAGCTGTACAGAATGAGCTCACAGGGTTACTATCCAGATTACGGAAGCCATGAAGTACAGGCAAAGCAAAATCAAACGTGAACACAGTATAATCAAAGGATTATTCGAATTGCTGCAGAATATTTCACATAATGCAGATATTAAAAGCATCATTCCGGGGAGGATCAATCCTATTTCAGGTAATTATCCTGAACCTGTGATTGAAGTTAAGTACGTAACCGACTCAGGGCTTAAGTGTATAGCTAAATCCGGAAGATCAGCACAGGAGGTATTTATCGTTACCGACTTTCCGGACAGGATAAAAGCAGTTCTTGGTGGTTAACGCAAGGTTGCCTTTGGTTTTTTGAGCAGCTTCTGATACTCTTCTGAAGCGCTCAAACGAGTACGTCCTTTCGCTCTTCTTCGTTTAACCACGTTCCTACCATTATGAGTTTTCATCAATGACCTGAATCCGTGCTTACGGAGCCGTTTAATTTTTTTTGGTTGCCATGTTCGTTTCATTATCCATTCAGACTCTAATTTAACTTTGTGATATTACTATAAAACCTATGCTGTGGCAATCGACCGAATTGTCTTTCTCGCGAAAAATAGCTACAATCGCTTGAAAACGTATGTCGGAGTACCAGAATTCAAGAGAAGCGGAAATAATTGAAACGTCGACGCCTGCCCGGGAGGGAGAGGTTGAAGTCGTCAAAGGGAAGAAAAGAAGACCGTTTTATCTACGATTCTGGTTTATAGCCAGTACTTTTTTACTGATAGCAGTTATTGTACTGACAGTGTGGATGGTCAATGTATTGCGGGTGTACAACAACTCGCAAAAGTATGAAGAGGCGTATGATCTTGTTCAGCAGGAGTTGCAGTTCTGCGACGAAATTGAAGGAAAGGAAAATAAGCGGGAAATTTTTAACTATTGTGATGAATTTAAACAACGTTTTCTCGAAATAGAGCGTGAAGAGGAAACTCCCGAGTAATACATACTACTATACTACTTATGGCAGTCGTATCAAAAGCAAAAAAAGAAAGCAAACACAGTCACCTCCAGGAATTATACTCCAAAAAGAAAGATAAAATCACTCTGGACGAAAGCAATGAAACCATTGTGCTTAAAGAGGAAATAGTTAAAATTCCAAAACAGCAGCTAGTAATTGATATCTGTATTATCGTCGGCATAGGAATTATCGGCAGCGCAGGTTTTTTCGTCACGCTAATTGAGTAATAAATCACTTCGCGATTGACTCAAACAGCGTAATCTTCTACATTAGTGTCATGAATATAATCATCGTTTTTGGCAGCCTCCTTGGCAAAACAAAAAGAATTGCAGTACTCATGGGTCATCTACTCCAGAAAAACGGCTTTCATGTCAAAGTAAAGGATGTAAAGAACGCCCAGGTAGAAGAACTTGAATATTTTGATATGGTAATTTTAGGATGCAGTACCTGGGACGATGGTATGCTGCAGTATGACTTCAGACATTTCAACCAGGCGTTATTAGAAAAACAGTATCCGGAAAAGCAATTCGCGGTATTTGGCTTAGGCGGAACCAGCTATCCACATTTTTGCGCCGCTGTCGATATTCTTGAATCGACAATATCGAGAGTTGAAGGAAAACTTGCTACACCAAGTCTACGTCTGGACATTGACCACGATGAACCGGTTGATAAAGTTGACAAAGAGGTGATAAGCTGGACTACCCATCTGGTGAACAGGACTAACTCTCCCAGGTAAGAATATTCCCGTTGATAAACTCCGCGATATATTTAATATGCTGAGGTGTATTTTTTTTATTGCGTACTGGCTCAGGTGAGAGGTACGGCGTATCAGTTTCAAGTCCGAATAATTCATTAAATTGCTTTTCAGGATACTGATCAAGTATGTTTCTCACCGTCTCCCGAAGTTCTTCCGATTTTTTAAACGTAATAATTCCATTGAGTCCAAGCCTGAATCCCCGCTCAAGAAAAAAAATACCTTCATCACTCGTTCCCGTAAATGAATGAATGAAGCCATTATCCTGTTCACACGTAAAGCCAACTGTATCGATTACTTCCATTACTTCCTGTACTGCCTGGCGTGCATGAATAGATACTGGCTTTGACATTGTTCTGGCAAGTACACACAGTTCTTTGAATATCTGCACCTGTTCATCACGGTATTTCTCAGCATCAGGATAGGTAAAGTCAATGCCAATCTCGCCAATATAATCGATCTCATGAACGCGTTCTTTAATGAGTTGTGCTATTCTCCCATATTCATGCCGTGCATAGCTACCAAGCTTGATAACTTCAGAGGGATGCAAGCCTACACCAATTTTCAGGAATGGATCAGCAAGTTCTTCTCTGAGAGCGAGTAACTCACAATCACTTTCATACGCAAGCCCCATGGATACGACACATTCAAGCCCACCTGAATCCTTAAGTTCCTGGAGCCTAAGCACGGGATCTTCAAAGTATTCCTTCAGAATATGACAATGGTAATCAATGTGTCGAATTGTGTTGTCTTTATTCAAGATATCAAGTTCTTATCTATACTTTTGATTAAAGATATTGCCACATATAGTATAATTGATCAATAATGTATAGAATGCACCAGAGATGAGTTTAAATGACTACATGGACAAAGAGACCAAGCAGGCTTTTTTACTGATCATTGGTATTTTTCTTTTTTTACTGATTGTCTATCCATTGGTGAATTTTCAAGAACTTGATTTCAGTAATCCTTTATCTAAAGTAACAGATTCAGTAGATCAGCTTCCCGGTGGTTCAAATTCTACTGCTACTGTTGAGCTTCAAGAAGGAGTGGACTATGGAGCTGTAGTGGAAACGTCTGAGGGCTCATTTACTATTGATTTGTTTGAAGACAACGCTCCACAGAATGTGAGGAATTTCATAGCGCAGATTCCTAAGTATGATTCCGCGGATATTACGGTGCAAAAAGACTTTCTGTTTGCGATAGAAGCGACACGGGAACCATCATACAGTATTCCTGACGAGATTAACGCGAACTCACTAGGTTTGGATACGAGAACTGTAGAAGAATCAGACTTCCTGAAAGAACTATACGAACCTGGTGACTCCTCAACAGAACAATTTGCTCCAGATAATCTGGAAAAATATGGGGATTTTACATTACAAGAATTTTATACTGAAGTCCTCGGATATGAATATACTACTGACGTTACTACTCGTTCAGCTACCAAGTATATGGTATATATGGCTAACGAAGGTCCTGGAACCAATAAAGCTGATTTTTTTATCTTGATGGCAGGTAACGCGCCACAGATTGACGGTATGTTCACCCCCATTGGTCAAGTCAATGACGGTTTTAATGTACTTGACGATATAAACAAAAAAAATAGTGGGAACCTCGAAGTAACAAGCGTTAAGGTCAAGATCCTGTAGTACAGGGTCTACTCATGATGTATAAATCCTGAGCAACACCATTTCTCTTGGTACGATTGCGAAGAATTCCTTCAATTTCAAAGCCTGTACTAAGATATAAATTCACCGCTGATTGATTATCTTTAAAAACATCCAGTTCAATAATCTCTATTGAAGTATCGGACTCCGCTTCCCGAATGGTATGCAGAGTAAGTGCTTTGCCGATACCTTTTCCTTGATAATCTGCGTGAACCAAAACAGTAAATGATGCTATATGCCTTCTTTTATGAGCGCTATACAGCATAAGATACGAAAAGCCTACTACGCGGGTATCATTGCAGGCTACATAGTTTTTAAAGAAAGGATTATCTACCTGATTCCGTACACGATGTTTCGCCCCCTCTAGCGTCATGCCATCGTCTGTCGCTGTCAGGTCAGTAATCCGCTTATCTGACCACATTGCAAATAAGTCTTCATAGTCATGATACTGCAACTCCCGTATGAAGAAATTTTGCGTTGCTCCACATTCCTGCATAGTACTTCCTTACATATTTTAAAACACTGGGATGTATTTAATTTATGCCAATGTATACTTATTCCCTGAACGTTACTACTAATTCATACTCTTCAACCTTGATGGACTTTCCTTCATTAGATTCAACTATTGAAATTGTTTTTGCACTGACTTCCTGACTGAGCTCTTCACTATTACGCTTCACAACGTCTTTGATTTCTTCTGAGTCTGTACTTACATGAAAAGCTACTTTCTGCCCCATCTTCAATCCAGAATTTTTTCTGAAATTCTGCAGCTGTCTCTTTAGCTCAGCTAATAAACCTTCCTCTCGTAATGCTGGAGTAATAGTTGTCTCAAGCCCGACAAAAACCTCTTCTTCGTTATTAAAGACTACTCCCTCCGCCTGGACTACCTCACCTACGGCCACAACTTCTTTTACGTTTATCTCATCACGCACTATCGCCTGTAATTCGGGATTTTCAAGATTAACGTATGCTCTTGCGAGTGGTTGTCGAAGTTTCAAGCCATTAGCGACTCGCAGGTTTTGCCCAAGTGACGAAGCTCTGCGGACAAGATTCATGTCTGCAAGGAGCTGTTCGTTAATTGTCGAAGAATCTACCTCTGGATAGTCTTCAAGATGCACTGATTCTCTAGCATCAGGCAGCACACCTACAACCAGATTTTGATACATCTCCTCAGTGACAAATGGCATTTGTGGTGCAAAAGTCAAGGTAAGTTGCACAAGAGCAGCATAAAGTGTCTGCAGTGCTTCTGCATCACCCGCCACAAATCGATCCCTTGACCTGCGTATCCACCAGGTAGATAGTGTATCAATTGCAGGCTGGATTACTTTTACTGATTCAGGGTAATTATACGCTTCAAGTGCCTTCGCGTACTCGAAAGTGACCTTGTTCATGTACGAATGCAGCCATGTATCTAACACATGCGAAGAAGTATAGTGCGCGTGTTCTGGCGTCCAGTTATGGAGATCAGTATATATTGTCAGGTATTTATAGGTATTCCAGAGAGGAATAAGTATGTTTTTCACCTGCTCATTCAACAGCTCATCCGACCAGTTCATATCCCCCCCAACCATTATGACCGACCCCATCATGTATAGACGCAGTGCTTCACCGCCAATTGTTTCAAGTACTGTTTTCGGATCAGGATAATTGCCGAAAGATTTACTCATTTTTCTACCGTCATTACCTGCAAGTACACCAGTACAAATAACATTCGTGAATGGTCTCTGATCGAATATCATTGTCGAAACCCTTAATAGCACATTAAACCACGCTCTCACCTGTCCAACATATTCAATGATAAAGTCTGCCGGAAACGCCTGCTCAAACTCATCCTTATGCTCGAATGGATAGTGGTGCTCAGCAAAAGGAACAGATCCAGAATCCATCCAGCAATCAAGAACTTCAGGTACGCGGTGGAATTCTTTACCGTCTTTATATAATACAATCCTGTCACACACATCGCGATGAAGGTCCATTGGCTGCTCTTCAAACAGGTATTCTATCCTGCCATTTTTTTCAACCTTTGTTAC
>JBMCLJ010000007.1:0-26070 GCA_048615375.1 Candidatus Dojkabacteria bacterium
CCAGGACAACCAGCAGGAAAATAAGCACAATCTTGAGTATCATTCCCAGCAAAGCCGTCAAGCCACTATTATCGACTTTTTCCTTCTGTTCTTTTTTCTTCTGTTCCAACTGCTCAAGCTCTTCAAGCTCATCTTCATTTAATTCTTCCAGTTCTTCAAGATCCTGGTTCGGAAAGTCCTCTGGTAATTCCAGACTATCTTCCTGCTCTTGTTCCTGAAGGTCACGGAGTGCCTGCCTTTCTTCATAAGGTGCTCGGGGAAATGCATCTGTCCACCCTGCAAAAGGATAATATACTTCAACCCAGAACTGCCGGTTGGATTCAGACATGACAAATCTTTTACCTAACGCATCAGCAGGAGAGCCGATATATCCTGTCACCATTCTTGATGGAATACCCAGAGAGCGAAGGATGATCACCATTGCTTCAGAAAATTGAAGGGTATTGCCCTCTTTAGTAGTAAACAGGAACTCTCCATAAGCAGGATTCTCCATGCTGGTTTCTACTTCCTTGTTAGGAAAGTAACGATAATTTTCTGAAAGAAAGGTGTTTACTTCAGTTACGATATCGTCAGGTGCAAGATCATCATACCCGGTGGGGAAAATCTCTTCAAGAAGGTCATCAATTCTCAGATCCTCTGAAGGATATGAAAGATACGGCTGATTTGGTTCGTAACTTTCACCTATAGCATCCTCGTAGTAAAAAAAGTTATTAACCTTTTTTGAGGTGATAGTCGCATCATTTAACGAATCCATATTGCCTGCAGCCAATAATGAATCATCACGCTGCCTAAGGAATAAATACTGTTCGGATTCCATCGGCAGTGTAATATGAGGGATTACCTTTGACTGATACACTTGATTAAAGGTGTAGTTCGCTTCGTAGTCTGTGAAGTTATTGTATTGTCTGTCAAACTCTTTCTGCTCCGGTAAAAGCGTATTCAGAGTCTTGTTTGAAGGGAAAATATCCTCTGCTTTCCGCACAGTAAACTTGGCCTGATTTTCGTCCCAGACGGGATAGGAAACCGCTTTTGCAGGCAGGTAGAAGCTCTGAAATTTTTTATTCAGTTCAATAGTAAATAATTGATAGTCTTCACTTGAGATAGAGAGAGGGTTTTCATAGGGGTTTTGCTGTTTTTCATCTTCACCGGGGTATTCCTTTTGCTTAAGTTTCTCTTGAAGAGCTTCTTTTTTTTCCTGAATCTCTTCATCGAGTTCCTGCTGTTTCTTCACTTCTTCCTGGAACTCAATATGCGCTGCTCCAAGGTAGATACTTACTATTGCCGGTATGATTATGAGCAGAACAATCAGCGCTACACTTGCAATTCCTTTTTTTATAGGAACCGCAGGTTTTCTGAGATCACGGGCAAACTTAAGGAGACTGTCAAAGTATAGCAGTATACTGAAAAGTACAAAAAAACCTAAAAGAATAAGTAGTATATCCAGCCTGATCAGCGAAGTAATGTCATCCGATGACTGCTTCGTTGCTTCATTTGCAAGCAATACCGTGCCGAGACCCGTAAACGCGTAAAATGCTAACGCGATACCTGCTGACCGTAGCCGAATAAGGAACCAGGTAGCGGATCCAAATAGAAAATAGTATATCGCGCTCAAATAAAGACCACCCAGTATCGCACCATCCATAGGAGCGGTAAACACAAAAACCAGAAGAACAAATGCAGCAATTACAAGCACAGTATGCACTAAAAAAACAATCCAGGTTCTGATTTTACTTAACGCGATAAAAAATAAAATTACCGTACCTGCAATACTGGTTATGCTCATGATGGTCAGAGCGAGTATTCCTTCTGACTTTTCCGGTGCAGCGCCGACATACACATCTCCCAGAATAACAATATAGAACAACGAACATAATGTATACACAATAATAAGGAAGTTAGTAACTGTAAGAAGTACAAAATTTATGTTTTTAAATGGTGCAAAATACTTCATGGTTGTGCGAGAGCGCTACTTAATCCTTGTCCAGAGCGAATAATTATTGTATTGGGATCCGGCATAAAACTACTTCTGCGAATTAGATCCGCTACCTGTTCAGAAATACCGGTATTCTTTGATTTCACATGGAAGTATTCCGGTGTGAATAACGCCCACTTATAATTACGTTTTTTCTTGACAATTGTAGTATAAGCGAGGTAACTCACGACATCAACTGTAATCGTCATTGCCAGCGTGTTTGCTTGTTGTCCGAAATGATTTTTGTAGTACGGTCCTGAAAGTGAGTTATTGACAAGTATAATCCCTCCTTTGTCTTGCAATGCTTCAAGTCCCTGTGTCTGTGACTGGCCTTGATGATTGATCTGGACGACCTGTTTCCTTTGGACAACTTGTATAGACCCTGCAGATACATTTTGTGAAGCGAACGCATCATAACGAACATAACACAGCTCCTTAAGCACATCATGAGAATTCGATAAGTCAACTACACGCAAACCACCTCCAAGGATATACGCAATTGTAACTTTTGAACCATTTTTAATGTAGAAGTGAGCTACTGTTGCCGCTGCACTTACCTGATGGTCAAGCACATCTTCCATCATATCCACCAACGCTGAGGATTGGTCTCCAGAGGTATTGGCCCGGTACATAATCCTGTTACCGGAATCATTCACTGCGGGAATATTCCTAACCCTGGAATTATCTATAAAAAGTGTTATTTTATCCTGTATATATAGATTAATGCTTTCAGGACGACGAACGAGCAATTTGTCTTCCTGCCGGGCACTTAGTTTCCAGTTTATTTTACGAATATCGTCCTGAGGAGAATATTCACGGATATCATAGTAATTATCATCATTTATAATTGTCCGTAGCTGCTTAAACTCTTTATAGCTTTTATTAAGCATTTTCTGGTTTAGTTTCTGCACATTTTCATAATATGGGAGGATATAAATAGTTTTTATCTGGTTCACGTACACATGAGTCTGAACAAAACCAAAAAAATCATTAAAAGTAAATAGCATTGGACCAATTTCATATCTGCCACGCCTGGATCGAGGAAGGTAAATCTCGGGTTGTTTGAAGAATGCACGATTAAGTTCAAACCGAAGGCTGCTGCCGAGCCTTTCCGGTACGTATATTTCCAGTTTTGCAGGAAAAAGATATGCCAGAGTTGAAAGAACAGGTACAAACACCCTTGAAATTTTCAGTGGCTGGTCAGCGTAATAAGTATCATTGGATAATACAATATCAATTTCTTTTTTACGTAACTCAACGAGCAGTTTGAATACAAGGGTAATAATCAGGCTCACTCCTATCAGCATAAGAAGGAAAACGCCAAGACTGAGTAGCGCTCCAAATGGATTAGGTACAAAGTAACCAATAAGAATAATTACAATACTGATAATAATTGCTGTAAGCCCCCGTATCGTTAAAAAATCATAGTATGTAGAAAACTTCAGAAGTTTACGCGATGGAGAAAAACGGAGTATGAGCTTTACGAATATGACAAACAGAAGTAGCGGAAAACCGCAACACAATACTAAAAGCGTAATTATTCCAATGGTTGAGTCACTCATAAGGCGCGGTATGCATTAATAGCTAATCGTTATTCTGCTCAGTATTTCATCAATCTTAGCGATAGCGTTATTCTCAGAATAGCTTAACCTGTGCTCAAGCACGTTATAGATAACACGTTTAATATCTTCGATTGCAACGTAATCACGCCCATTCATGAGAGCAGAAGCCATCGCTACCCGGCATAGACGCAGCATTGCACGGGTGCTTAACCCTCCGGACTCTGTCTGAACAGAACGGCTTTGGAGCGCTATTTCAGCGAGATACTCATAAATCTTTTCATGTACCTTAATGGATTTTAAGGCTTCCTGCCATCGCAATATATCATCTGAAGAACAGACAGCAGATATGTTTTTGATTGGGTCGTAAGCAGATATCTGGTTCTTGAAAATTTCAATTTCTACTTCTTTATTCGGAAAACCAATAGCAGTACGAATACTGAACCTGTCCAGCTGCGCAACGGGGAGTGGATAGGTACCGTCATGGTCTATCGGGTTCTGCGTGGCGATTACGAAAAACGGCTTCGGAAGGGTATAAATTGTGCCATCAACGGTCACCTGTTTTTCTTCCATAGCTTCCAGAAGAGCTGACTGGGTCTTCGGCGTTGTACGATTAATCTCGTCTGCAAGGAGAATATTCGTGAAGACTGGCCCCGGTTTGAACTCAAATTCGCGATCTTTTTGATTAAATATATTCAAGCCGGTGATATCCGTAGGCATTAAGTCCGGGGTGAACTGAATACGCTTAAAATCTCCATGTATGCTTTTCGCGAGAGCTTTTGCGAGCACAGTCTTCCCAACTCCCGGCACATCACGCAAGAGCACCGAACCTTCGGAAATAAAACCCATTAAAATGAGCCGTATCACCTCATCTTTACCCTTGATAACCTGAGATATATTACTAACCAGTTGGGAAATCTGCTGAGCAGCTTGCGTGTAGTCCATTATGTTTACTATAGTTTATTTACATTAATAGTATTGGTTTACTACAAGAATAGCAATCTTATATCAACACAATATATACTCCAAGTATACCACACATTTTATTTCGTTTCGCGTGCCAGGATACCCTGGTTGATAATCAGTAACTCTTCACCTGTCACACAGAGCACTATTCTCCCATTATCCAGTATAGCGCTGCAGAAACCTGGTTCATACATAATATCAGGATTATAGATGACATGCTGATTGGATTGATACTCGACAACCTCAAGGAGGTACGTATCATTAGTTGTATAATATTCTATATTGGATTCTAACGACTGTATTTCAGGCGAGGTAAGCATGTTGCGTATAACCTCTTCACGAACTCGAATAGAATATACCACTCCATAGGCATTAATTATAGAAAAAACAACTGCAAAAACGAATACTGAGTACAGCAGTCCCCTGTACACTCGTTTCTTGAACACTGTAATGAGATTCGGCACGAATACCAGCAACGGCAGTAATACAGGGAAAACATACCTTCCTGTATCCCAGTAATTATATTTTGCAAAAAACGGGAAGTACAATACGGAAAACACTACACAGGGAGTAATAAGCGCCAATAGAGAAAATGCCATATCCTTCGTTCCTTTCTCACGAATTGAACGAATGTACGAATAAATAACTACCATCGAAAGTATCATAAATACCAGGAGATTCGCGCCATAGTATCCTTGTGCAGCCACGCGTATATTCCCTTCTTCAAATGCCTGAACAGCACTGTATGAAGGATACTCCCAGAAGTACGCAAAAGACTTTTCAATCTGCCCCGGCAAGCTCTCAAAGCCAATAAAACTCAAAGCAGAACGTTCTTCTTCCTGTCCGATCGTTTGGTAGATAGATCCATGAACGAAGTAGTTTTTCACCAGCCACGGGGAGAAAAGCGCATAGCCAATAAACAACGCTGACAACACTTTCAAGAGGACAGTCTTATTGTGGATTATTGCAAATATAAAAGCTATGAATCCTGGCAATAACACCAACGCCATTGGCTTCGTACCTGCAAATAATAACACAAGTACACAAAGTACCAGGAACGCTTTCCAGTTATCTTGATACGTAATCAGTTTATTGATAATTGCAAGAAAAAGAAGAGTGAATAACATATCCGGCAAAATAGCCACTGATAAGAGCAATGTCCAGCTCAGCATACTCCAGAGTATAAGAATCCATGCAATGTATTTTTCATTACAACGTATGTTTCTTAAAAAATGTACTGCCTCACGAAACGCCAGTATGAATACTAACAATGAAAAGAGCTTATACCCCAGCACCTCCATGAATGAAGGAAATAAAACTATAACAAGCGTGAGACACATCGAATACACAGGCGGCGTCCATGATGAAAAGTCAGCCTCGAGAAATCGCATACCATCAGGTATATATCGATCAATTCCATCAATGAATAGAGATGGCGGAGATAGTACAAGCATCGGCACACGAATTATCAGCGAGAATAACAACACATTCCTGATTGTTACTATTCTGCCAAACAACGGTTTATAAAATTCGAACATCATTGGTTATTCACTCAAAATGTCTCTTTCACCGTCTCCTTCCTCGTCGCTGCGCCTCACGGAATACCTTCTCTTCAAAACTGCCGGCTCTACTTAAACGCAGTTGAATCCGTTTAACAACCAGTGGAGTAGCCAGCACTGCACCGGTTGTCAGCGCTGCCATAATACTCATCTGTGTGATATTTGTTTTTGGCAGTTCTGTCGGTGTTGGACTGATAAGCACTGTTATTAACGCGTCATCTTCATCCAGAAGCTCGTTATCCTGGTCATACAAATAAGCTGTATTAGGATACTCACCTTTCTCTGCAGGGGCAGTCATCTGATAGGTTATGATTACGGACTCCTGCGGAGCTATAGGGATTGGAGCAGCAGTAAAGTCCCATGTCAGTATGTCCCCATCATCTGTTGGAGTAACAGCCACAGCTGAACCATCAGGCGCTTCAACATTTGAGCTGCCATCTACATAGGTAAGCGCATCGTTATAATCATCAGTTACTTTATAAACATTATCGTCCGCCTCAGAAAGATTTGTCACAGTCAAAGTATAATCTACAACCTGCGATGGGTCAGCTGCAGTGGGATTCGCATCCTTTATAATAATCAGCTGATCCTCCGGAGTCGGGGTAGGATCCGGAGGTAGTTTTTCCAGGGATACTACGCATTCGCTTGTCGATCCTGCACCTCCAACATACGCGTTGAGTTGAAGTTTGTTAATTGGTTCTCCAGTATTAAGGTCGGTCTTATCTTCAAATAACTGCTTATATGAAACTGTTAAATTAGCTGTCAACACCTGATTGCTTACAGTTCCTGAAACCGGATGAACAGTTCTTTTATCTCCGTTATCAGCTGTATCAACTACCAAAGGTTCAAGAGCCGGGTCAATACCAGCAGACTTAGGGTTATTGGGGCTATTGAGATTTTCCAGATTAAAGAATGCGATACCACCATCATTACTTGTCGGTTTTGTTACGCGAACGCTAATATCAGCTGTTTCTCCGGGTTTTAAACCTTTTGATTTAGCCCCATCTACAGTCATAGTTTCACAAACGGGCGGATCATAGCAACGTGGATCTTTTACCTCCCTGCTTGTTTCATTACCATTACAATCTCTGACGACCCAGTCAGTTCCTTCACAGGTTGCAGACTCTTCGCACACACAGCGCGGATCGTTTTCCTCAACACTCACCACAGTATTATTGCAGTCACGCTTTACCCAGTTATTTCCTTCACATTGTTCGGATTCCTCACAGACACAGTCAACTCCTGAAGATTTGAAGACACCGTCCCTGACAGTCTTCCCTCCTATCTCACACTCTATGTCTGCCTGGCATGAGCCACACTCACCCGGATCACAGTTTATAGAAACAGAATCTTCATGACCTGCCGGTACGGAGTAACTTTTCGAACCTCCCGAAGTAGGATTAGAACTGCATTGACCACTTTTCCCGTCATCTCCGCTTGAGGAGTCACACTTATGCTGTAAAACCTTACACGATCCGGAAAGAGTCTGGTTGGTACAATTAACAATCGTGATCTTGCCAGTCTGACCACCACCATATCCATATGCACCACTATCGCCATCACAACCAATAGTTTTAGACGACGCGTCACTGTCTGTCGGGGCAACACTTTCTTCATTCTGCAAACTCATTGCAAGAAAAATTGCAACACCAATTAATCCCAGTGTAAACACCATCAGTGTTATAGCAAAAACTTTTACCTTTCCTCGACCCATTGAATTTCTGATTTACGTGTTCTACCATAGAGTTTTGTCAAAGTTTTATCAAGTGCTTACACTGGCGGACACGTAATGAATTTCTGAAATTCTGCCTTTATATACCCCGGACATATTGCAAATCTGTCGAAAAGATGGAAAATAAGAGTTGATGATCATCAGTACCAGGTTTTCAAAACATATATTTATCTCACTGGGGACAGCCAGCATTATCCTGCTTTTAGGCATACTCCTGGCAGATTCTGCTTCTGCATCACGATATATCGATGCGGGTAATGCGGAATTTACGTTACAAGACAAGCTGATTCAAGAAAATGTGTATATTTCAGGCGAAAATATTGTCGTTGATTCAGAAATCACAAAGGATCTTACTATTGCCGGTGAAAAAATTCGAGTTAATGGAGATATTGGCGACAATCTCTATGCAGCTGGTGGGGTTGTGCAGATAGATGGTAATATTGCTGGTGGGATAATCATAGTAAACGGCTCTATCAATGATGACTTAAAACTAGCAGGAGGTCAGGTATATATTAATTCAGAAAAGATCACTGGCGATTTGAATATACTCGCCGGAGAGGTCACCATACACACCTCAATGGAAATCGAAGGCGAGCAGAATCTATCAGGGAATCCAGTGATGTTGTGAATTCAATTGATGATGTTGACAGAACAGATATCACCTTCCCTACTGGCAGTATCATCACATTTCTTTCTATCGCATATTATTTCGCGCACTTTTTATTTCTGCTGGGCTGGATATTGACGGGAATTGTCATACTTACGTTATTCCCGGTACGGTCAAGGCGTGCACTCAATACATTACATTGACACAGGATGTACGTTCTTCACTCACTTCCTTCGGGTATTCGGTAAGCTCATGTTCGGCAGGCTTATTTCCGGTCAGAAAGGTTTGATACTCTGACTGGTACTTGGTTTAATTACGGGTTCACTCATCGACCTTATTCTTCCCTTCTTTGGAGGGTTTTTCCAGACACTGATTATTGCCTGGGGATTACTTAAGTTAAAAGTACTACGATGAGAAAAGCAAGGGAAACACGTACGGACACAGAACCGGAGGAATACGTGTTAATCTTTTTCCGGAAAAGTAATGGTTGAGCTGGAACGAAATCGTGGTTCAACGAAGATAATTCCTGCAGAAGTAATGATAAATACTACTCCTACAAGCGCTATTTCAGCCAATGAATAGGTACTGAGCGAAGTACGCACAAAAACCAGTTCATGGTCCTCTCCTGCATTCGCCTCAACAAAAGGCCAAAGTACCCGAAGCGAAGCCAGAACAAGCCCAAACAAACATGCAAGGATAATATTTTTGTAGTGAACAAATAAGTAACGAAGCAAGCGAATAAAACCAACGAAACCACAAAAAACACCAGCTACAAATACACATAACCTGATCAGTTCACTTGAAGTTACATCAAAATATGTCATCCTGCTCACCATGCCAATGACATACTCATACAATCCCAGAATCAACAACATAAACGAACCACTGATTCCTGGCAACACCATAGCAGATATCGCGATCACTCCACCAAGAAATACATATGCGATATTCGGCTCTCCAGAAATATCACGAGCAGGCAGACCAAGAATAATAAAGCAGGTAACGAACGAAACTACCATTAATCCATATTCTTTACCTGTTTTCTGACCCATTTGTCTGAAGAGAATAACAAGCACGGGTGGTATCAGTCCTGCAAGGAAGGCCAGAGTATACGGCGTATGATGCTCAAGCAGGTACAGTATAACCCTGGAAAAAATTACAAATGCCATTCCCATTCCAAGCAGTAGTGGAAATGCGAATGAAAAATCAATAGTACGCAGTGCATCTTTTACATCCTGTAACGTGCCCTTTCGAACAAGAAACCTGGCAACGCTTTTCACACACTCAGAAATACCGTAGAGAAGGCCAATAAAATCATCATATACCCCAACAAGTAAGGCAACGGTAGAGCCACTTAACCCAGGAATAACCTCAGCTATACCCATCGCCATTCCTTTCAGCACAATGAGAAAATTTTTCATCCCCGAATCATACCCAAAAAACAAAATAAAATAAAAAACTCAAGAATAAATGTAGCTCAACTTACAAATCTAAACCATTACCGATTACCCATTGTCAATTATCAATGCATCTTTTTGATTCGCGAAAAACTCCGCCTCCTGTCTTCCGAAGTTTTTCGCATTCCGTTCCTGGCCGGGGCTCAAAATAATACAATTGGCAGTTACACACCAAATATAACAGCTTTTTGCGTTTTGAAAACCCACTGTACCCAATATACTGGATTTAATGATATAATATCTATATAGATCATGATACTTCGCAGGATACAAAAAGCACTTCTCTACTCGATAATAGCAGTATTATCAGTTACTGCCGGACTCGGTATCGGTTACTTACTCCACGAACAAACACAGTTCAATCTCACTGCGCAGGCATCCACTATTGTTACAAATGGACACTACATTGAGCTGGCACAGGAAGCCGAGCCAGAGTCTTCCACGGTAAAGGCGGCATTTGAGCCACTTCCTCTCGCGGAAAAAATAAGTCCTGTGGAGATGGAAGCCATTGAAGGCGACCCTGTCCGGATAGAGATTCCATCAGTCAATATCAAATTACCAGTACACCAGGGCGACTACCACGTAGCTACCGCTGAATGGACCCTCTGGGATGCCGCCGCATTTTGGGGGTCTCTGACACCTAAACCGTCTAATCAACCTGGCAATACCATGATTTACGCGCATAACCGTGTGAACGCGTTTAAACCTTTAAAAGATATCAAGCGAGGCGCGCTGGTGAATCTATACATGAAAGACGGCAGCAAATTTACTTACAAATATCACCGGGATGAGAAGGTAGGTGTCGAGCAGTTTGTTCTGCGTACACAATCAGACAAACCGGAAATCATGCTCCTGACCTGTAATGGGACATTTAATGAAACCCGTCGCTTACTGTACGCTGAACTTATCAATATCGGGATGCCTTAGAGCGTTATAGTGATTCTATACACGATTGAGTATCCTGCCGTTATTTGAATCATTTTTAATATTATATTCGTTCACGTAAATTTTCGCGGATGAATAAATAATAATCATTAAAACAGGTCCGAAAACTATTCCAAAAAAACCAAACATACTGATCCCTGCGAATATAGAAATCAAAACCAGTACACCAGGCATCTCAATCTTGTCAGAAACCAGGCGGGGTCTCAGCACATTATCAATATTAGTCACAATCAGAAAGTGCACACCGAGGACAATCAGCCCTCCCCAGAAATTACCTGAAAGAATCATAATAACGCCGATAGGAATAGTGATAATACCTCCTCCAAGGGGGATGATTGAAAGAAACGTGAGTATTACCACGAAAAAAAGTGTGTAGGGGATGCCAACGAAGTATAGGGAGAGCGCGCCAATTAACCCTTGCACAAAAGCAACAACGAATGTTCCCATGACCATAGACTTTGACATTTCCGCGGCATTTTTGATAAACAGATTATTTACTTTTGAATCAAGCGGGCTCAGTTTTTTAAAAAAATCAAGAATCTTTTCCTGGTTCGGGAATATGTAATACAGAAGAAACAGGTAAATAATAAAATTTGTGATAAATCCAGGCACAGTAGCAGTAAGGTTCGCGATAAAGTTCAGGAGATAGTTCCCAAGGTTACGGAGCCCGGTCGTGAGATATTCATTGAGCTTATCTCTTTTTAATCGATATTCGCTCACATTTACCTGCTCGAGCACATCATTCCCCCTTTCTACCACCGAATCAAGAAGATTGTCGATAATATTTCCCTCGCCATCTTCAGTTAATATCCTCACATCACTAACCACAGTATTAATTTGAGCAACTGTAATACCCGTCACCATAAGCACTGGTAACACAAAAGTGAGCATGGTACAAAAAATTGTTATATTCGTCGCGATGCTTTTTTTACCATGGAATTTTCTAAGAAAAAACCGGTACATAGGGTTAAAGAAAAGTACGGTTAATACAGAAAGGATAATCAGCGAAAGATACTGCCTCAGAAAAAGGAACCCGACAACTACCGTTATCAAAAAAAATACCTGAAAAATCCTCCGGTTACTAATCTGCCGTTCCATGGGAGTATCATAGCGGAAAATCATTCAGGTGGGAAATCATACCTATTCTTTCTATGATCAATGAGATACCTTCCCAACGCTTCCATCGAAGCAGTCATGTCACGTGGATGCACAATAAACGAAAGCTCAGTATAGGTAGAGATGACCTCAATGAGATTGATTCTTTTCACCGTGAGACTACTTATCAACACATACAGCACATTTGGCACCTCAAGATAATCCTTATGAAAACGCACTGTGACACACACAAGATCTTCATACCTCGCTTTTGGAGTAGTGGCAATATCCGTCATCAGTTTCTCGATCACCTCCCGTGAGCCAATCATCGTCACTTCAGTGAGTCCTCGAGTCACAGCAAGGAAGTCTTTTTCATACATATGGAATGTATCCAGCGAGCCGATCTGCCGCAAAAGCTCCGAGGTCTTATCGTACACCACCTCATATAACGGAGATTTCACCGTCAGATCCTCCACCCTGACCTTGGGTTTCAGTTGAAGTTCCACTTTCATTTTCCTGCGTATGCGAGCCAGGGACACTACTATTGTCCCTGTTTTTACAGGCTTTTTCGTGACACTTTCGACTTCAGATCGAATGCACTCCGCGTACGCGCTGTAATTAAGAATATCCTTGCGTATCGCTTCCAGCGCGATATCGTCGGCATAAAGGATGTTAGAGACGGTTTCGGAGACGGAGATCATGTATATAGGATTGTACAAGGTAAACCCACTCTGTGTAAATAAAACAATAATTCAGTGTGCCAGTTACACCTCGTGCGGAAGGCTCATCCAACACAGGCATGGACTCAACATCTTATGTCCTCTCCACGACCAGGTGCGAGCTTTTACGTGCAAACCCCTCGGCAAGTAAAAACCACTTTCGCTGTAGAATAAGCAAACCGAGATGTTTTACTTGCATTCAACCTGTTATAATGCCATATGCAAGAAAAAAATCTACTCAACGACCTCCTCCAGATCCCTGCTGAAACGCAGACAATTGAATTTAAGAGACTGAATGGAAGCAAGGTCGTAGATAAAATAATCAGGACAATTGTAGCTATGGGAAACGCCGAAGGCGGATTGCTAGTACTTGGTATAGACGACCCCGAAAAAACAACAGTCTCAGGAATGCAAAGAATATATGGAATCGAAGAAAACCTGGAAATCTTTGATTCCATTGGCGAAGAAATAAAACGTATTATACCTCCCCTGGTGGGCATCTGGCCACCAGAAAAGCTCTTTGTAGAAGAAATTCACCGTAATGTTGCCCTACTTCACGTGCCTAAACTTACAAGTAATTTCTGCCCCATAAATAATAAAGTATATGTACGACAGGAAAAGAGTAACAGGTTACTCACCCCACAGGAAATCATAAAATTCAGTTACGCCAAAGGGTTCCAGAAGGCAGACAGAGAACTTGTCAACATTGATTTTGAACTCATTGACACCACAACATATAAAACCTGGAAAAAAAGCAGGCGAATCGAAGGCGATGATATTAAGGATGTACTTTTCCGCACTGGACTTGCTAGAAAAAACAACAAAGGACAACTCAAGCCTACTCTGGCTTCTGTGCTGCTTTTCGCTGAATACCCTAACGATATACTTGAAACCAGATGCACAATCCGGGTCTTACAATATGCCGGTCAACAGGAGATGTACGAACATGTCCCCAACCTGCTTGGAGTTCCCAGAACAATAGACGGTCCTATAATACAACAGCTTCAAGAATCCCACGAGTACGTTCTCTCACTTCTCAGATCCGGCATACAAATACCATCAGGATTTACTACTACATACAAAATACCTGAACGGGCTATAAAAGAAGCCTTGACCAACGCGGTCATCCACAGGGACTATAATATGCACCGGGACATTGAAGTAAAAATATTCGAGGATAGAATAGAAGTAATCAGTCCAGGATTATTTCCCTACAATATCACAAAATATAATATTGGAACCACCCGATCTGATGGATACAGAAATGATCTTCTGGTAAAGCACCTTCGCGAATTCCCGGAACCTCCAAACCTCAACCAGAACGAAGGAGTAAAAGCCATGCGAAACGAAATGAAAGCCCGGGGACTCTATCCACCAGTTTTTGTATCCTATCCCGAGTTTCCCGACTCTGTAGCGGTAATATTAAGAAATGAAGAAATAATCAGTGAGTGGGATAAAGTATCACACTTCCTTGAAAACAATCTCTATATCACCAACGAAGAGGCAAGAACTCTCACCGGCACAATACAAAGGGACAGAATGAGCAAGATGCTCAAAAACTGGGTAAATAAAGGACTCCTGATCCAGCTAAAACCCCGAAGTGGATTCATGAAAGGCGTTCGTTACCGCCTCCCCTCAAGCAAAGAAGTTCACGACCAATCGTAATACGTACATGCATCGCTCCCGGCAAGTAAAATCAGTTTCCTTTATAGAACGAGCGTAACGCGACATTTTACTTGCATTCAGCCACCTCAGGATGTACGAACCCTCTCCCGCAGGAGTCTACGTAATAGCGTGACTCCTGCGCTGCAATGCACTTAAACTTCACTAACCCCTTCCTCCCCCTTCTCCTCCACAATAACTTCCGCCGAAACACCTTCCCCGGCATCTACAATCATCCTCGCACTCGCGTACATCCTGTACAACTTCGGATTACCCTCGCGAAACACCGTCATCAACTTATCCATCTTCTCGTTCAGTACCTCATCCGTCTCCTTAATCAACCTGGCAATTGAAGCCGTAGCTTCCTTCCGTTCCGCAATAGCCATCCGTGGCTCCTGAACAGACTCTATAAACAGTTTAATCCGTGTTTGCAGATCATCAAGCACCTCATCATTCACCCCATAATCCCCCATCGATGTACCGATCGGACGCACCTTCGACAAAATTTCCTGACACACCTGTCCACATAGCTGATCCCGCAACTCAAACAAATCAGTCTCACTATAATTCATCCTCTCCTTCAAATCACGATCCTCCTCATCGCTCGCGTACGCGTATGCCGCGTGTGCCACCATAAGCGCCCTCGACACCATAGCCTTCTTCCGCTGCTCCTTGAGCTTCGTTATACCATGAATAGTACCCGCCTGCGCCCTGATCACTTCGTCAAGCGTGTCAAGTAAGCTGGTAAATGTCCCGTACGACCTGCTAAACGCTGGCAGCACAGCAAGCACTTTTAAATGAGTATCACAGAACCTCTTCACACTGTGATACATAGATATTTTATTTTCCTGGTTAATTGTCATCGTATTCTTAACATTACATAAAAAACCAATTACAATCGTACATGAATTTTAACCAACATAAAATACAGAACCACTATATATCCATAACGATCAAAACCTGAAAAGTATCCACAAAGACTCCATCAGTAAAGCTCCTGATCCGATTCGTAAGCACAAAGATCGAAAAAGTAAGCACCAGGACGCGTCCAGGAAATACCAAAACCCGATCAGTGAACACAAAGCATCCATCCGGAAACACCCACACCCGATCCACAAGCACGCGGACCCGATCCATTCACCCCAACATCCAATCCATCCACACACATTTCCACAAAGTACACCCCTCTTTCCACGAAATCACCGCCCCCGTAGAAATATCCTCCATCTTAAATGATTGCGCCTTCAAGAGCTCATCCCGTGCCCGCGGCGGTAACTGCGCCAGCTGCTCCTCAGGTATCACAGCTACTCCCTAAGACTGAAGCTGTATTGATTTCAGGAATGGATTTAACTCAACATACATCTCCCGGGCAGGTTCGATATCCATAAACACATAATTATCCGGCGCGGTCATCGTCTTATCTATGATACCCACGACTTCAAACTCTCTTTCCCGGATATCCATGGTATCCCCTACTTCCAGCTCACGGTCAATAGAAAGTGAGTATCCTACAGTAATTTTATCCGAACTATCTCCTTTACCCACCATCCTGCCCGCTTTCATCGGGAGAGTCTTCCAATTTTTGTTCTCAAATTTACTCGCGAAGTCACTTGCCTGAATAGAAGCCTTATTATCAAAAGATATCTCAAAATCCTCAAAATCAATCTCCTCCACCTGCAGCACAACTGTTGCCGCGACAACATCGACTCCTTCTACTTCACTTATCTTTTCCAGAGTATCCACAGGTAGAGTAGCGCTCCCACCACCCATTACCATAAACCCTCCTCCTTTTGGGTACACGGTAATTTGACCCGTTACCAGCTTGGTAGCTCCATCCATCATCGCGTTAAACCGCAGCGCCATTGATCCCAGCACAGTAAACGCGAACATCCCGATCGCGATACCAAACACGGGAAGAAACGTACGAAACTTCCTCCGCCACATATTACGTATAATCTCCTTCATAACACAGTACAAATCACGCCCAATCATCCCCCATTTTCCAAAAAAGTCAAGCCAAAAAGCCAGACCTCAAATCCCCGACATTCTTGAACCATTCTCAATTACCAGGTATCAATTCACACAATGTTGTCCGATTTTCTCTACTTGTTACATTCCATATATGAGAGCGTATACACGGATATCTATATCCATGATATACTTGCTAGTAATCACTTGGCAATGCATCAGATAAAGAAACAACCTGCATTCAACTTCAGCGAGTGTTACGCGAATAACGTTGACAGTGCATATCGGTACGCGTACACGCTTACTCAGGACAGGGCACTTGCCGAGGATCTCACGGCACAAGCGTTCCTCACCCTGCTTGAAAAACAGGATACACTGCAGGTCAGTCATGAAACAGTAAAATACTGGCTGTTCAGGACGATAAAAAACCACAACAGCAATAGAATGAGAAAGAAACAAGAAGAAACAATGGAAAGCGACTGTGAAGTGGCCAGTGATGACGAGTCCATAGAAGCCATCGCTATTGCCAAAGCCGACATCAAGCTGGTGTCTACGTACCTGCAAAATTTGTCTCCAACTGAACGGGAAATAATCACGCTCAGGCTGTGGGAGGACATGAGTTACAACGATATCAGCGATCAGCTCGGAATACCGGCTGATACAGCCCGCGTAAAATACCGCAGAGCAATCCAGAAACTCACAAAACAACTCCAGGGCACCAAGAAACGCGCAATTACACCGGAACTGGTTATCACGGGTCTACTTGCCTGCCGTGACGCGAAAGCACACAAACTTCCTCTATTTTTACACACAAGTACCTTCTTAAAAATCTACAAAAACCCTGTGCTTAAGTATTTGCCCCTAACCCTCACTCGACTAGGTTCGCTTCTCAATATGCGGCGATTACCGGCTCTGACAATCATGACCTGCTTTATACTGCTCTTACTTACCTACCCCACTATGCTCCCTCAAGGTATCCGGGAAGTTGCTAGCACAACTCACACGCCACACAAAAACGATCTCACGTTATCAGCATCAATAAACTTGTCTCCTGAACCGGCGCGATCACCTCAGACACCAAACATTACAGAGATTACTCCTGAGCCACTACCTCAAACCAAACCGCCTGTATCGCAAAAAAATAACAATACTATTTCACAGCCTTCTCAACACAATCAACCTAATCAGCACCACTCCCCTCATTCTCCAGAGAATGAGACAGCAGAATCAGGACAAGATCCAGAACCCGCTTACCTTGAATACCAGGATGAAGAAACAAGAATTACCTTCCAATATCCTTCCCGTCTAAACGTTATCAAAAATACTACAGCTTCCGAGATCACTTTCTCTATCTCCAACGGAGCAGATAAGCTCATCATATCCAGGAAACCAAGTCCCGTACAACCACTACAACCTTCCAGCATTACCAGCGAACAAATACTCAGCACAAGCACCGGTAAGACGGTAGTAAAAGTAGTCAGATCACATGTCACTCCTTCTACCGAAATCAGATACACTACACTACATACAGATAACCCCAGCTTCCCGCAAGGATATTATACCAGCGGATTTCCTCTGAATGGAGCATGGGAAGTCGGCATCGACACTACCACCCAGCACGAACCAAAGCCTATGCTCGAGGAGATTGTTAAAAGTCTTAGGCATAACTAGTGAGAAACATAGAGCACCCTCGCTCTTCCAACAAATCCCAGCCGATCTTCCTTGACCGGTAAGCCCTTTGACCTGGCGAGTTCGAAGAGTGAATCCGTCCATCGCACATCGGGCACTTTCACAATAGGCTCATCAATCACACAACACGGCACCAGCACAAAATTTTTCTGGAACATCTCAGCCGCCTCAAGCATCTTGATACAAGAACCATGCACATGCATCCCGATAAGCAAGTCAAAGTCCTTCGCCATTTCCGGTTCGAATATTTCTTCTCTATATGGCACAGTCGCATCCCCAGGAATCCGCACACGCCTTTTTGTATGAATATCAGTATACTTCGATGGCAACCCCTGCTCTACCGGGTCAATCACCACCCCTTCAAAACCCCTTTGATTAAGCAAGTATGTCAATAGCCCCTTTCCCCCGCCAATATCCGCCACCCTGCACGGCGCGTAATGCGCCACAATCCAGTCCGCAAACACCTGAAACCTGAACTTCTTCGGTTTTCTCGGCTTCTTACGCTCCATGGAGGATTATAGCAGACTTACTTGAGTCAACTTCACTTCAACCTGGTTACTTCAACGCCTGGCTCATACATTCTAACTCCCCTCATTTTTTAATATTTCCCCATTTTCCCACCAACGTGTATAATCGCTTCAATTACCAATTCACCTCGGGGTATAGCTTAGTTGGCTAAAGCGCAAGGCTGGGGGTCTTGAGATCGCTGGTTCGAGTCCAGTTACCCCGACCAATTCAAGTCCCATTCAATGCATCACTATCCTTTTTTATGATTTTTTCAGTGAATATTCGCTCTCTATGTCTTCCCAAAATTTTAAAAAAGACAGGTTTTTAATCGTTCAAGAATAAAGACATAACAGATACAGGAATTGCTTCTGGATAGTTTTTAAGAAAAATAGACAGGAAAAGATACTCTGGTCAAATTGTCATGGCGTATACCATATACAGCAGTGGATCTCAATTGCTTATTTGGTTTTTGATTTGTAATAATGTTGAAATGATGCAAATTACTCCCCTATCACTATTAAACAGTGAACTCAGTAGTGAGATAATAATTGATATTATACTTGAAAACGATTTGAAGATTGAGCTTGAGATAGACCTTCATTACGACGATTCTCCCGATTGTTACTGGATCACCGATTCGAATAATGGTTTCGAATTAAGTTTTAACGATAACAGAAGACTTGTTACAGTATTCTGTTATTTTGATGATAGTAGCACATTTGCACCATGTGCTTTACATCTAGACAATTTTGATCCAAAGACTTCACTTTCTTCCCTTATCAATCAATTAGGAAAACCCGATTTCACATCGCGTGATGGTAACGGAATTAGATATGATTTTGATACTTATTCTGTGCACTATAAATTTGATCTGAATAAAGTTGTAATGGTTACTTATATGACCAAAGATGTAACACCAGGTCGAAGAACTCAATACTGAAAAGATGTAGCCGCCTCCACCATCCTAAAAATTCATATTTGCTAAATAACATAAAGTCTTATGATAGTTCACACAAAAAATAGTTACAGACAACATTTTTATCGATCAATTTTGAGACAGCTCATGGTAGTTCAATATTCTAAGAACGCTCAACGATTATAAGAGACGATAGATTAAGTGTTGCGATCAGAACCCAGATCAATACAGGTAGTAGAAGAAGCGCCGACAATGAATTCACTTGAAATACTCTAAATAGAATAAAGACTAAAAATCCACCATATAGAATAGTACCGATAAGTCCAGGTACTGGCTGAAATCCGAATGAGTACAGAGGGTATGCTATTGTCAAAATTAGAAGTAAAAGAATTAACATTACTTCAAAGCTTACAGAATCTCCCCTTTGCTGATAAAGTAATACCCCCGAAACGATCATCAAAGTCATAAGAAATATCCACACATAACTTACAATCGCGTTTATAGTTGGATCAAGTATAAAAACAACTCTTTCTGCAAGTTTAGTAATCGACATACGTCTCTCTAAGTTAAGTATAGACCAGTTAATCTATACGACACCTAATCAAGATCGTGAGAGTAATCCAGTATCTATTTAAATGAACTAGAGTCATTATCAATCGAACTAATGTTATTTATTCGGAATATTCACGATTCTCTCAATTGTTTCTTTCCTAATACATCCTGCAAGAGCAGATTTATCTTTATCAAAACATAGCTTACTGAACCCTCCTTCACTGGATCTCCTCTACTCTTGCGCCTATAATCTTTTGTCTCTCCAGTATATTAAAACGTAGAGTGTCAGAATTATGAAAGTCGAACTTGAACTACATCCGATCCAGTCGAGGATTTTAAAAGATCTGAGTATACTTAGTTCCGCGCGGTTTTCTGATCTTAACAAGAAAAAATTGCCTACAGATCAGTTCAGCTTCCACCTGAGACGGCTTGTAAATCTGGAATTGCTACAAAAAGACAGGGATAATGTGTACCGGCTCACGATTACCGGCAAAGAATTTATTGGAAGGCTTGACCCGGTAGAGCTACATGTAGAGAAGCAAGGAAAAATATGTGTAATGATTATCTGCACGCGGATAAATGAACATGGAATAACGCAGTACCTCGTTCACCAGCGACTTCGGGAGCCGTTTTATAACACGTATGGTCCAATAATCCGTAAGATTAAATGGGGGGAAAACGCTCAAGAAGCAGGCCAAAGGGTGCTTGGCGAATTTGCGGGGTTACAGGGACTCTGCGAACTGTCAGGAATTCTTCACAAAATACAAAATGTGCATGGGAATGAAGAAACTGTTCAGGATACATATTTGTACGTTTGCACTGTGGTAAATCCAGAAGGTAAACTTATTGAAAATATCGGCGAGGGAAAAAACTTCTGGCTGGGAAAGGATGAATTTTTACAATTGGAGAGAAACTTTAGAGGTATAGCACAGGTTCTGGACAAAGTTGAGCAGGAAAAACACTGGATACTGGAGGTGTCAGAGCAGATAAACTATTTCTAACTTCCTGGCACTCTGACAATTATTGAAACCAATCAAAACCCATGAAAGAAATACTGAGAATCGCTCAGAAAGGACTAATACTTAATACAAGCAAAGACGCAATCCTTGTGATTAAATATTTAGAGAGCATCTTCATACCTGACAAGGTCAAAGGCCGGATAGGTCTCCCCGGAGGACAGATTGAGTTCGGAGAAGAACCTGACAGTGCTTTTGTCAGGGAAGTCCAGGAGGAGACAGGTATCACCATCACTCCACTTCTGTATTTCCTGTTGAACCTGTTGCAGCAGATCCTCAGTGATCATTTTTTCTACAAAGGAGATTTCCATATCCCGATCGTTGAGAATATCGTCGCTATAACCAGTTAGCTCTGACCGTCTGGCATGGATATTCCAGAGATTACGTACCGTCCTGAATAGCCAGTACTTAATACTCACCCCCTGCCAGACAAACGAGTCCAGCTTTTTATAGAACTCGGTAAACGCCTGTGATACGAGGTCTGCAGCGTCTTGTACATTATTTGCAAGAGAATAAGCACATCTATACATATCCGGAAGGAAGTAATTATACAAGTCAGCAAACTTTTCTTTATCTGCCTTACAAGCGTTAAGCAATTGCTTTTCTTTTTCCAGGTTACTTTGTATAGTATTTTTTTCCGTGTACAGTTTAGACTCTTTTCTCATTGGGAAGTACTGGTCATAACCACTAAAAATAAACAGAGTTATTTGGTCAATATATAACGCTTTTTAACTAGTAAGGATTTAGTGACTTATTTCTAGTACGTCCCTTACCTACCAATGCAAACGCCATAAAAAAGTGACAGAGTGAAGGTGATATCAGGAAGTGCAAACGTTTATTGTAATGAAATCTAAAAACGCTGAGATAGTAGTTTAAAAGAAAATGACAAGTACATCATAAGTAGATACATACTAAGATAGTGCAGTGCAATAACGAATAAATACAGCATTATAATGCGTAGTTTGACATAACATACCCATGCCTCAACTAATTATATACTAGATATATTTACTTGTTTCACGTTTTCTGGCATTATCCGCCGATGCAACAAGGAAAGACAGACCAGACATCACGTATTCCTTTTGCCCAATCAATAAATAATATTCTACACTCACATTCTAGAAAACTGGGGTATGATGTTCTCCTTGACACCATTTTCTGGATTATTGTAGGAACCTTTGAAATAGCCCTCATATACCGACTTGCAACCCTTCGTGAAGTTGAACCGCTTACAGAGATTACAAAATACTACATAATCCTCTTCATCACAACGTTCTTATTCTTTTTGTTTGTCCCCAAAGTTCTTGTTAATAAAAACTCTCAAAAGCAGTTTTGTCACGAGTAATATTGTAAAAGTAGCGATGTGTGTTGTTTTACTGGCGTTCTATCACCAACTGCAACAACCACTCGTTCTCTACTCGTTCGCCGCAATGAAAGGCTTGCAGCAGGTTTTACACTATTACACCTAATCATTACGCGCTTCTTAAACTGTTCTCTGATATACAGAGAGACTCTTTTGATATTAAGCTGCAGTCATTTCTCACTTTTTTTCCAATTCTCATTCCTTATATTACAGGATTACTCATTTCCAGAATGAACTGGAGTATCTTTCCAGAAAATCAACACCTCCCGTCAGGGTACGCTTCCGTCTTTGTAGTATGCATTTTACTGGCAATGTTTACTATCATCTTCGCGCCAGGATTTAACCATCGGTTTACCTTAAACTTTTCCTACAAAGATTTACTGAACTTTCTTGTGTCAAAAAAAGATTTATCACTAAAATTCTTTATAATGAGCTGGGCATTCAGGGAGATTGGCGTTATTGTCTGTGTTGGAATACTGAGTTTCATTATTCTACAAAATGAGTTTAATGTAGGTTTGTTCACTTCTCTCCTGTCGCTATTTGGAACTATATTTGGCAAAAACATAGTGATGAAAGAGTTCGATAAACGAAGCGTTGAAAGTAATCACCCGCAAGAAATGTATATACTTATGCGCGAGTTTCTTATCTTTCCGAGCAGGCTCGCTTTTCTTCTGCTCGTATTATTCCTGGTGCAAATGATAGGCTCCGGCTCAGAAACAGCCCGACTATCGCTAGTAGGGTTATCAATCGTGAGTGTATCTGAAGTACTACTTATTTATCAGATAGTAAAAGGACAGAGCAAGATCAAAATTGTACCAAAGGTGACAAATTAAATTTTTACATGTGTAGGTATGAGAATTAGTCCGCGTGCTGACCTTGAATATTTACCATTCACCTGACGCCATATTTATCCACCAGCATACCAAAAGTATCTCCCAGTCAGCTTTTTCCAGAGGCATCAACACCATACCTCCGTCTGAAAGCTTTTCCCAATGCTTCCGAAGTACTTCTTCATTATCACCACTAAGCGACATACTGATATTCCATACTTTCTGGAGTATCTGAAACCATAAATTCAATTCCGTTATCTGCAACAAGAGTGGCATGCATTACTTTGTTATCTTCTTCCGGGTCTTGAGAAACATTAAACTCTTTAAAAGTAGTTATCATTAATTCACCACCGAATACACTTTTGTAAAATTCCATTGCTTCGCAAGTAGTATCTCTGAAACTAATATATATGGGTTGAGATTGATTTGCATATTTTCTTTCTTTTTTTGTAAATGCTATTTTAAAGTGTCATCAAATTACACTCGTTGTAGTAACTCTTCTCAGTACACCTGCCTGAGCCAAGCGAAATCTAACTTTTAGTTTCCTGACTTTCAGCAAATCTTCGAAAATTACACAGAATAGCCTGCCAGCTGGGGGATATACTTGAGTATCGATGCCATACCCCACTCTGCCACACATCACTTACTGGATAATTCACTATATAATATAATTTGACATATGTAATGCATTTAAATAAAATATCTTATGTTTACTCATATCACAATAACTTCTCAGGGACAGATTAGCATTCCTGCTAAGTTTCGACGGATACTCGGTTTAAAAAAGCAATCAAAAGTGATAATGGAGCTTCAAGATGAAAGGATTATTATTAGACCCGAAAGAGATTTAATGCAACTGGATGGAATTATTAGCGATAGAGCATTTCCGTACTCTCCAGAAAAAATTAATACATTAGAAAAAAAAGCTCTGGAAAAATGGGTGAAAGAAAAGCATACTAAAAAATGAAACGTTATTGCATCGACACGAATGCTATACTGCGTTTTATCCTGAAGGATATTCCCGAACAGCACACAAAAACAAAAGAACTTTTCGAAAAAGCTTCGCAAGGCAAAGTAGTAATTATTCTTCTCACTGAAGTTATCATGGAGTTGCTCTATGTTTTAACCAAGGCATACAAACTTGAGAAGAAATCGTGTGTAGACATTATTGTTACTTTACTGGAACATAGGCAAATTGAACTTGCTTATCGTGAAAAAGCAGCACTTATGCACATACTGGAAACCTATTTACGACACAACCTGGATTTTGTAGACATCCTCCTGTATCAGGATGCCAAAATACATAAAGCTGAAATATTCAGTTTTGATCAAGACTTTAAAAAGATTAAGAACTAAGTTTGCAATACGAACGAATTAACAGATGCTGTACTATTTGTAGAAGCGAACCCCTTCTAGGGATGAATATTTCTCTTCATCAATATTTCCTATCACACTCAACTCCCCCGTCGTCTCCAGCACTACCGCTCCCACTTCACGTATCGACCCAAATCCATTCTCCCTCATCGCCTGGAGGATCTCTGCTCTATTGACTCTGACCCTTTTCATCGCTTCAGTATAGAATGAATTTTCCTTAAATAGCAGAGTAGGTTCTGATTTTATGATTCGATTGAATACTTGAAAACGAACCGTGAGAAACGTTATTACAAATTGAAGGAGAACAAGAAGCGTTAAGGCGGTTATGCCTTCATCTTCGAGAGTTTACTATGTAAGAGTATTTACTTTGCCCTTTGCATATATTACATTAAAAATGTGATTTTAGGCACGGAGCGTAAAAGACATCTACTCTACATAGTTACTGTTTTCTTTACCATACTACTCCTTGGGCTGTCTGTATTTTTTGCTTATGAATTAAATACTACAAGTACAGAAACAAGAAGCGGTGCGCAGAGCCAGCCTCCTGCTGAAGCGAATGAACTGGTTGTAAATATAAACAATGCTGCTGAAGGACATGTGATTTCAAAACATCTCTGGGGAGTTAATCACTGGAGTGGACCACCGTGGGGAAAGAATTTAGAGGAGCTGAATAATCATATACCACCTTCCATACAAAGCAATATGGGAATAAAGTTACTCAGATTCCCATGGGGACCGACTTCATATAACTGGCATGAGGGACACGTGCAGTACAAAAAAAGTGTCGATGGCGAAGTGATCACCCATGAAAGAATCACTGTAGATGAAGTACTACAATTGTCCCAGCAGATTAACGCCGAAGTATATTATATGGTTAACAATGAAATACACAATGATGTGCCGGAACCGGCCGGGCCTATTTCAGCATATCCTGGCACCCCGGATAAAGAACATAATAAAAATGTATTACTAAATGATGTTCGTGAATTAATAAAAAAATATAAAGGTCAGCTAAAGTACTTTCAACTTGGTAATGAGCCGTGGGGGGGTTGGGATCCACAGGTTTATGCTCAAGTTTCAGTAGAGTTTGCCCAAGTAATGAAGGCGGAAGATCCAAGCATACATATAACCATTGTAGGATTTCCCTCTACAGGCAATAATCAAAACCTCCAACAAAACACCGAAAATCGTGAGCGACAATGGACTAAAGCTATACAAGGAGTACTTAATGAAAAATGCGGTAACGTAGATTGTTTTGATTCCGTTTCAAATCACATTTATCCTTTTCAAGTCCAAACCGATCTTGGCGGTGGCTATCCTGGTATCGCGGCTTATACCTCAACGTCAATATATGATCCAATGTTTGATGAGATGAGGCAGACTTACAAGAACAAAGAAATTGCTATATCGGAGTGGAACATAATGTGTTGGAGACAAGAGTACGGTACCGGCTGGGAAAAGACCCTGGATCATGGATTTAATACCTATAACATGATGTATAGTTTAATGAAGAATAACGTTAAAATTGGGTCGTACCATTTACTCGGCTATGACGATTGCGGATTACTAAAAGATAACAGAC
>JBMCLJ010000008.1:0-25864 GCA_048615375.1 Candidatus Dojkabacteria bacterium
TAGCGGAGCAAGAACCTACGGGCGCAGCGATAGCGGAGTCCGTAGAGTCTCAGTCACTCTAAGCCCCCGCGGTTAACTAAGCCGTGGGGGTTTTTGAGTTGTGGGGAGTAGTATCGCTGTAGCGCCTGTTATTCCTCCCATGAGATTGATTGCCAGATCAAATATTGTATCCCAGTAGTATTGGCTGAAAACGTACCATACTAGAATTATGCTGGGAGGGGGACACTACGAGATCTCTGCATAAACTTTCTAAACTCTTCTACCAGGATAACAGAAAAACTCACGAATAATCCCATAAGCAGAATTTGTACATCTACCGATACCGTACCAAGAAGGTTCTGCATAAATGGTGTATATATTGCCAGTAACATAAGACAGAAGTCAACACATACAGCGAGTATGACCGCTTTATTTTTAAAAACACCAATGGTAAACACTGAATTATCAACACTCCGCGCATTAAACGCGTTCCACCATTGAAACATAACCAAGGTAATCAACGCGGCGGTTCGTGCGTATTCTACACTATGATTCTGAAGTACTATCCAGAAAACACACAGGGTACCCAATGAAATGACTGTCCCAAGCAGGGCTACCCGGTAAAATAACTTTCTATCAATGATATCTCTCTTGTACCACGAATGATGTTTCTTCATTAATCCAGGCTCCTGAGGCTCAGTTGATACCGCTATATCAAGCAAACCATCGGTTACTACATTCACCCACAGAATCTGCACCGCAAGAAGGGGCAAAGGAAGGCCAAGCGCGAGTGCGAGCAAAATCGTGAGGATTTCCCCGAAGGAATTCATAAAAAGAAAGCTCACAACCTTCCTGATATTTTCAAAGACATGTCGCGCTTCACGGATACCAGTTACAATTGTTGAAAAACGATCATCCGCTATTACCATATCAGATGATTCTTTTGCAGCATCAGTACCCGTCATGCCCATTGCGATACCAATATCCGCACCAGTTAGTGCGGGTGCGTCATTCACCCCATCACCTGTCATTGCTACCCAGCGTTCCTGCTTTTTCAGGAGCTGGATAAGCTTTAGTTTATCTTCTGGGGAGGCGCGGTAAATGATTCTTAAACCCCTGGGGATGCGTGAATGCTTCTTAATATATGTCCTGAAATCTGCACCGGACAGAGAAATACGCTCGAGAGCGTCATGTGATCCAATTAATTCCTCT
Organism: Candidatus Dojkabacteria bacterium; assembly: GCA_048615375.1. Taxonomy (GTDB): domain Bacteria; phylum Patescibacteriota; class Dojkabacteria; order JAOAGR01; family JAOAGR01; genus JBMCLJ01. Next base: position 1,192 of record JBMCLJ010000008.1, read on the forward strand.
GCAATTAATCCTGACTTTCCCGCTATGTACTCGGCTGTTTCCTTACTGTCCCCCGTAATCATAATTACTTCGATGCCTGCCTGGAACGTCAAACGAAGCGCCTTCTTAACATCTCCACGTAGCGGATCAGTAAATACCAGGAGACCGGAAAACTGAAGCTCGTTGATATCTTCATGTTCAAGAGTATTTTTCTCTGTAGGTTTCCGGGCAAGAATAATTACTTTGTGCCCCCGTGCCGAGAGCTCTGAGATTTTTCGCGTGATCTGTTTACGTTCATTTTCGTTTGCGAACTGACATTTCTCTACCAGGACTTCAAATGCTCCTTTTACAAGTATCTCCTGAGTTTTCTTACGGGAAATAGTGACCGCCTGGTATTTATACTCACTGTCAAAGGGAATTTCCGCAATGCGTTCGCTCTCTGAATAATCATTGTTGCGATGTGTTGCTTGATGGGTTTTGGCATGCTTCAGTATGGCCAGATCAAGCAAATCCCCAATTTCTTCAGTACCCAGATGAGCGTCATTACAAAGAACAGCCTGCCGCATTAATTCATAATCATACTCAGTCTCATGAAGAGATGTATTTTTTCCAGAGTACATTTTTTCAAGAAGTATCCTTCCTTCAGTAATCGTTCCTGTCTTATCGGTACAGATTATATCCACGCCGGCAAGTGTAGAAGCTGATGGCAGATTACGTAAAATTGCCTTCTTTTTACTCATATAGTATGCACCTAACGATAAAGTAACCGTGACAACAACCGGTAACCCTTCCGGGATTGCAGATACGCCGAGTGATACGGAAATCTTCAGAATTTCTGCAAAATCAATACCTTTGAGTATTCCAGCGAAGTAAACAAACACACATGCAATAAGTACATAGATGATAATCTTATCGGTGAGAGCCTTGAACTTTTTTTCCAGAGGAGTCTTGTCTGACTTTTTGCTCACTATCCGTGATAGCTTTCCAATTTCTGTAAGCATGCCCGTTTTCTCAACTGTAAAGACAGCTTTACCGGAGCTCACCAGGGTACTCATAAATACCTTGCCACTGGATTCTTTATCTACGGGATAGGATTCACCGGTTAGCTGAGCTTCATTAATTTGTAGTCCATGTTCTTCAACCAGGGTACCATCCGCTGGTACTGTATCTCCTGCTTCCAGTAGTACCGTATCTCCTGGTACGATTAATGTGGCATCAATGAGTCGTAACTCTCCGTTCCTGAAAACCTTTGCCTGGTGGGCGACACTGTTTTTTAACGCTTCAAGAGCATTGTGCGCTTTGATTTCCTGGTACGTGCCGATAACTGAGTTAATGAAAACAACGACTGTGATAGCAATAGCATCGGAATACTCCTGTAAAAACAAAGTAACAAGTGCCACAGCAAGCAATATGTATACAAGAGGACTAAGAAACTGTTTGATATATGTTTTGACTATTACAAAACGTTCCCGGGATTCAATTGCATTCAAGCCATGTTTTTCTAAAAAAACCTTCGCCTGGGTATCGTCGAGGCCGTGATAAGTATTCATCAACTCATGGTAGAGAAATAGTCATCTGAATTCAATCGGTAATGTACCCTGGATGTACTTACATATATAACCGTAATATTTACAAAATGAAGTATATCCTATATAATTATCAACATGCTTAGGAACATTTTTAAATATGTAATTATTCCTTTTGTTACTCTGTTTACCGCCATTGGTGTTCCATTCAGTATACTCATAATCAATCGGGATCTTGTCCTTCCCGCAGGTGCTGAAGATACTGTTGCAATTACCGCTTTTGATGACTCTGCAAAAGCGTATACTGATGAACTCCTTGCTGAAGCTGCAAAGGAGATAGAATACGATTACTCAACCAAGGAGCGAAAAAAAATCAAAGCAACTGGCAAAGTCACTATCCATACAGTGCTTGTAAAGCCATCAGACCTTCCACAGTCAAGCATTAACGGTATTGTTTCATCGTTAAAAAATCCAGCCAAAGGTGTATTTGAGGAGTGCGACAGCACATACTGTTATAAAAATGTATCGCTGAATTATGCCGAAACGTATATGCACACCAATGCCAAAAAATTCGGTGTGAAAAATCTGGATTTTAACGTGAAGTTATATGATACAGTGTATAACATTGATGACCTCTACAAAGTGGGAGATGTAATGAATTTCTGGGAAAAAGATATGTTTGGGATTACCAGGCTGCAGGATGCTTTTGAACAAGTACTTACGGAGAATAACATCCCTGCTACAGAAAATGATCTCGTGATATTTCTCTATTTTGATAACTCTAATGATACTACAGGAGATCCAGAGCGATTCTATGATTCTAAAAAGTTTCGCTCATTCGCAAAAGAAATAAACCGTAGAGCCTACGTCAATGTATTTGACTTTAATTACTACGCGTCACAGTTTTTTACAGAGGTATACCTTCATGAAGCACTTCATCTTTTTGGTGCATCAGATAAATACATTGAAGGTCAAGCAGCATGTACGGCAAAAGGCCGTGGGCAACCTGATAAGAATCCGGTTTTTCCCCAGGCAAATGGTGATATTATGTGTATGTTCGTTGAACAGCAGCAGGGCAGGTTTATCCGCGGCAGTATTGTAAATAATACGCTCGTTATCAATAAAATAACCGCTAAGGAGATCGGATGGAGATGATGAATGTGTGGATGTGCCAATGACCTGGAGTGAACGATAATCATTGTACCCTGCTATTCACACATTCCTACAGGGGTATATAATGAGTCAACAAGGGGTGTTTTTGAAAAGTATTACAATCAGGCAGTTTCGGAATATACAAGGTTTGAAGCTGGATTTTGACGCTCATATAAATTACTTCTACGCCCCGAATGGTACAGGTAAGACAAATGTTCTTGAGGCAATTCAATGCATTTCATTAGGTAAAACTCTACGCGCCGGGCTTGAAACTGAAGTTGTGCCACATGCATCGACATCAGATGATCTTCGAGAGGGGACACAGGTACTCGGCATCTTCGAAGATGCTGATAAGATCGACTTTTCCCATAGCTACAAGATCTTCACGTACCCGAAACGCACAAAATTACTCGAGATTCATAAAAATAGAGTGAAAATTCATGACTTTCTTGGGAAGGTACCCAGTATCTGGTTTAGTCCAGAGAGCATGCAGATTGTTACAGCTTCCCCCCGAAGTAAACGTACATATTTTGATGAAATAATGATGCAACTTTTTCCGGGGTATTTACATGATCTTCGTAATTACAATCGTGCTCTCTCTCAGAGAAACCGCCTCCTTCAGGATTATCCTGTACGTCCGGAGCTCATACGTGTGTGGACAGAGCAACTTATCCAGTACGGTGCAAACTTAATGAGTTCAAGAAAAAAGTTCTTTTCCATGGTAAACGAGCAGCTCCAGATGCTGGACAGCATTTCCAGATATCGTTTCCAGGTACAGGTGAGTCCAGATGTGCACATCCATGAAATCTTTGATGAGGATGCAGCGTACGCGTTCCGTAAGGAGCTCAGAGAGCACTACTCAACTGATCTTGCAAAACGGGTCACTATTCGTGGTCCACACAAAGATACGTGGAATCTTTTAATCAGAATTAATGAGGAATCAGGATATATTGATGCTTCACGATACGCTTCGCGCGGTCAGCAACGGATGGCGTTGATTATCCTTCAATTAGTTGTAGTTGGGTTGGTGGAGCGGGTGCTGGGACGTAAGCCCATTTTATTGTTGGATGATATTTTTTCTGAACTTGATGAGGAAAATACTTCGATATTGATTGATTTCATAAAACGTAATAATATTCAATGCATTATTACCGGAGTAGATCACATGCAGCTGGAAGGGGCTGCCGTACTGGATCTTGAGAATGTTATCAGGTAAGCAGGTAAAACTAAGAATGTACTGTTCATGGAATTTGTAGAAATATTTAATCAGTTAAACTTCCTCAACGACTCCCTGCGTCTTCAGTATACTAACTATATATACAAGCACGCTGTTGATAGCTTTGATGAAGCAGCTATGCTGCAGGTCGTATCACGATTGAGAGGGGGAGAACCAATTGAGTACATTTTTAACAGCGCAGAATTCTTTGGCTATCAATTTTATGTTGATACACGCTGTCTCATACCACGTATCGAGACAGAACGGCTGGTAAGCGAATGTGTCAGTTATATGAGAAACGGGGAAGAGTCGGATTATACTGTGATTGATGTCGGAACCGGTTCTGGATGTGTAATTTTCAGCATAGCAAACAATATTATGTCCCAGCCAACTTCGAGTGCCAGATCGATTCGATTCATAGGTATCGATACTGCACGCGATGCTCTTGAAGTAGCTGCATTGAATGCGCATAATTTTCAACTTAATACCATTGTTGAGCTGAAAGAGTGTTCTTTTCAGGATTTTGACTTCGCGAAGTACCCGAATATCATCGTATGTTCTAATTTACCGTATATATCTGCTGGAGAATATGTACAGGAAAGTGTGCTGCATTACGAGCCGCATGAAGCGTTATTTGCGGGGCTGAAGGGTAATGAACTTAACGAAGCTTTGCGGGAAAAGCTGGTTCCACTTTCTAATATCCGTATGCTGGTAATGGAGAAATCCAAGGGTAAGGTAGAGACGTATATCGCAAGGTAACCCTACAATATATATTTCAGTGTATCCTGATTATTTCGCAACCACTTTCTGTATTCCTGGTACTTCGGGCATTGCTTTGCTACGTGTGCCCAGAAACGGGGTGAATGGTTCATTTCCAGTAAATGGCATACTTCATGAATTACGATATAATCAAATATTTCCTGCGGGCAAAGAACGAGACGCCAGTTAAAGTTGAGGTTTCTTTTGGAAGAACAGCTTCCCCATTTGGTTTTTTGATCTTTAATTGAGATTCTGTTAAAGGACACGTTGTAAATGCGGGCGTAATGTTCAGCTTTCGAAGTACATACTTCTCTAGCTTTTTGAATCATTGTGTTTGTAATTGCTGTGTGAACCTGGCTGGTTTGTGCATCCAGTGTCCCGGTATCTACAATGAGAAGACCATTACTTTCGTCAAGTATTGCTTGTGGGGACTTTTTTGCCGAACTTCTCACTACAAGGGGATATACCACGCCGAGTACTGAGAGAGTTGCGCCGGGTGTTATTGGTAACTTGCCGTTGTGTAGAAGTTGATTCTTCTTATTTACATACTCTATCCTTCTTTGTATCCACCGCCGATGTTTTTTGAGGATGTGTTGTACCTGGGTTTTTGTTGTAGAAGCATTTGTCCGTATAAGCAGGACGCCATCGTCTTGTATTTCAAGTGAATATGTCTTTCTAAACGCTTGTTTGATATGTATATAATTAAATTCCATTATAAATATAATTAAAACACAATACAAGGGTGGCCTGAATGCAATATGCTTGCCTCTACATGCCAATAAGCAGCTCCTGAGCCTGGTGAGAAGCTAAACCTCGAGCCCGCAGATAGTACACGTCCTTTGGCTTAATATTTTTAATGACTACACCATGCGCAGCGGACTGTATGTTTCTCTCATGAATAAACATGCCAGGCGTGACCTGTGCTTTTGCCTGCGGTGACATAAGGAAGACCAGAGCGTGGAAATCAGTTGCTGTCGCATCAGCACCCTCGTGCACGGTGATGTTGACCGGCATGGTGAGCCTGCTTTTGCCGTATAAAGCAATCTTTACATCCAGCGTGGATTCTCTGCCAGGTTGGTGGTGATGAATAGTTATTGGTTGATGTATTTCCTGATCAGTTAGCTTGAGCCTGATCGTGATGTGGACGTTTTCCGATACGTTTATTTCAGCCGGTAATGATTCCAGTTCTTCAATTGTTGTTATTGTGATTTCTCGCATAGTTTCGATTATTCAGGTTGTAGTGTGTAATTTTCCTCTTTACCGGAACGCATGTCTTTTAGTGTATATATGCCTTTGTTCATTTCTTCTTCGCCGTAGATTATAACGTGAGAAAATCGGCGCTTATTTGCTGTACCTAACGCTTTTGTTATCTGTTCTACAGTTGTACCAAGCTCTACTCGTTTTCCTTCGTTTCTCAACATTCGCGCTAATGTGAAGTATGTGGGTAAACTGTGTTCGTCAAGTATGGGCATGTAGTATTGTTCCTTGTCGGTGAAATCCGGCCATAATTTCCAGTTATCAAGAAATATTTCTATCGCAAAATTTCCTGGGGCAAAACCTACCGCGGGGATCTGCGCGTTCCCGAAGATGTCTGCCAAACCGTTATACCGCCCACCTCCAAACACTGACCGGTTAAATTCCGGATTAGTATCAAACACCTCAAATATCATTCCGTCGTAGTAATCAAAACCTCTGATTAAATCAGCATGGTAGGCAATAGAGCCACCGTATCCTGCCTGTTCAAGAACTGCAATGATAGTTTGTAGTTCTGTATACCCGGCAGTATCACTAATGCCGGGAAATTCATGCTCCAACTGGGAGAATTCAAATGTCATCCATACGAGCAATTTACGGATCTGTTCAGTTGTCAGCCCAAGTTTGTCCAGTTCGGCTTCGAAGGTTTCCCGTTGCATTTTAGTATACTTATCAAGCTTACGGGTGATCGCGGTCATCAGTTGTTTGGATTCTATTTTGAGGATGCGGGTAAACAGATAATCAATAAGTTTTCTATTGTTTAGTTTTACAATAAATGAATCTGCCGGAGCATTAAAGGCCTTCATAATATCAATAGCCAGGGTCAATATTTCCAGATCAGAAAAGATGCTCTCACTTCCAAAAATATCTGCATTAAGCTGCCAGAATTCTCTTTCACGGCCTTTCTGTGGACGTTCAGCGCGAAAAAAATTTGCTATGCTGAAGAGTCTGATAGGTTTGGGTTCCTGGTTGTAGTAGCGGGTAACCATGCGGGTAACCGAGGGCGTCATTTCAGGTCGTAGACACAGTCTCCTTCCTCCCTGGTCGGTGAGCGTGTAGAGTTCATGGGTAATGTCTTCACCTGATTTCGCTTCGTAGATTTCTGCTTTTTCCAGAACTGGAGTAAGATATTCACGATACTGGTAGCGTTTACATGCATCCCTCCAGGTGGCGAAAATGTATTGTAAACGTTCGAAGTCCGCAGGAAAGTAATCTTTTGTGCCTTTGTAGGTGTTATTGTCGATTTTTTGGGACATACTTTCTCTTGATTATAATGCAACAGGCTTGTTATTGGAATTGGCAGGTGGGTATCCGTTTTGAGATTTTCGACTGATGGTTTAGAATGCAAAGCTCGGAGATGTAATATGATTATAGTTGAGGAACAAACTGGAGGGAGGCAAGGTACTGGGTCTGGCGGACAAGGAAATCTATCTTCTAACAGTGGCTTAATTATTCCCATGGTCACCCAGCTTTTTCCGTCGACTGACCAGGCAACTATACATTTAAGGGCATTTGATGAGGGTTCTGGCTCTATCTCTACTCCTCCTCTCTTTCCTTTACTGGCTACAATGTATGACTTGAGTCAAGTATCGACATGCCATAGCATAGGGGTCGCGTTGATAGTAGAGCGGATGTGTGCAGGACTTGATCAAGATAGGGGTATTACAAATGGCGGCAGACTTTTTTTACGAAGCGTTCTGCCTGAGTTTTTCACTGCAGCGTTGCTCCACGATATTGGTAAGTTCTGGGAGGATTTCATAAGCCATGTAACAGATAACAGCAATACGATAAGCGGTGAGAACAGAAAGATGTATTTGGAACAACATCCTGAGGTTGGATTTGAATGGTTTGTAGAAGCGACTCAAGAGAGAAGAATGGGTAATAATGAACGTACGTTAACTGCTGGAGCAATACTTTTACACCATTATTGCCCGAAAAGATATCCGAAGTTTCACGATGAAAAAGCGTGGGGAATGGCAGAAAAGGGTGTATGTTCCATAGAGCACGAGATTATGCTGAGAATGGCGCTTGAATACTGGATGGATAGCAAGGAAGAGTCAGCCTTGAATAAAATTCGGAATTTTATAAATTATGCGGGACAATATGGTATTGAAGGTGAGTATAACCAGGCACTTTTAGAAGCGCTGTGTATATTTTTTGTGAGTTCAGCGGATGTCTTTGAGTCGCTTTCGGGTAAACGGGCGTATCAGAGGAGTGGTCATGTTCCTTCCTACCTCCAGGCAATCGCAGAATTTGAAGAATCAGATGATGGTATCTTTCATATGATGCATAGATTAATACTACAAGATGACCTGCAGGAAAAAAGTGAAGAAATTGCGGAAAGAAGTGTGCGAGGTATCGTAGATATTGCTACTAAAATGTTCCTTCATCTCGTGTTACGTTGCGTAGAACGGGATTTACGATGTGATCGTCAAGTACAACCAGTAAGATCTTTGATTTGGAGTTAGGAAGAGCGCAACAGTATAACTTTCTATCCAAGAGTAGTGAACATCACCTTTTCACATTCCGGCAAATACAGTATATTTGGAAGTGGGAATCTGCATAATTTCCTGATCGGTAATTGTGGTGTATAATCACTCAGTTTTGAGGTGGAAGTGGTGGTCAGGTTATCTGATTGGAATTCTTTTGAAGTTTGATCATGACAATATGGAGAGGTCGCATAGTGGTTTAGTGCACCGGTCTTGAAAACCGGCCGCCGAAAGGCACGTGGGTTCGAATCCCACCCTCTCCGCCAGCTTACGCTAAAGCTTCAGCTTGCAGGCCAATCAAAATAGAGCGGAGGCGGGCTTATTTCTTCCCAGTAAATATAGTGAAAAATAACATTCTCGAAGCTCACTTTCTGTGAGTTCTAAGTTACTGTTTTGTTGTATGTATTGCTTTGATTTTTGTAATAATTTATTGTTTGATTGTCAATTGCAATTATTAACCCTTCTTTATAATCATTAAAAACTTCATCGAGAACATCAATAATCTTACGTAATAGCAAAAATAAAATCGCTAAGTCGCTCTAGGGCTTTTAAACTTAAGAGTTGATAGGAAGTGTTTAAACAGCTTGCGAAACATTTACTAACTTTAAAGGATAATGCCCGCCTTTTACAATTATATCTATGTACCCATTTCCAACCGGTTGTGCATTATATTTTTTAATTATTAAATCCAGCTTCTCTTTGTCCATTATTAAAATCCATTTGCTAAACAAACGTGGCCAAATAATGACACTTAACGTTTCGGTATATCTGAAGCTTCGCATACTCCCTATTATTTTTCAATTTGTGTATGCGAAATTTGCGTGAGTCCCGAGCCGAGGCATTTTCCCTATACGCCGTGTGGGAAAATTGCATCCGCAAAGTAAAGATTAATTTATTTTTTGTAATAACTTTTGCTCCCATTGCTAATTATTAAACCTTTTGAAGGAACTTGAAACAAGATTAACGAAAAAGTCAGAAAATCTGCACATGAAGCCAAACCATTTAGAAAAGCCATTATTACATGGCATCATGTCTTATTTCACAATATAATTTATACATCTATGTGCAAAAATAATATACTGTAACTATACGTGCTAGTGTGTTTTTACTATAGATTGCTATAATTGAGTTATGCCGTTTGGATAAAAATACGCTGTGGGGAGAATACATACAAGCACAAAACGATGAAAAAAATTATTTACTACATTGCTATTTCAATTGATGGATTTATTGCAGGGCCAAATGATGAAGTAAGCGACTTTATTGCAGGAGGGAAGGGTGTTGATAAATATTTATCGGATCTTCAAGAATTTAAAACCGTGATAATGGGACGGAGAACCTACGAATTTGGGTATCAGTATGGGCTTGAACCAGGCCAGCCCGCGTATCCTCACATGGAACATTTCATTTTTTCCGATTCGTTGAAAATTAAAAAATTAGCCAAATCAGTTCACATAGAGAAAAAATCAATAGACAGAGTGAGGGAAATAAAAGAGTCGGCTCAAACCGATATTTATTTATGTGGTGGTGGAGAGTTCGCGGGTTGGCTTTTGGACAATGGACTCATTGACCAATTAAAATTGAAATTGAATCCAATTATCCTTGGGAGCGGAATCCTGCTTTTTGGAAAGTCAACAACAAAAGCAAAATTAAACGTAATAGATACCGAAACGTTTGAAGAAGGAATGAAAATCCTGACTTATGAAGTATGTCATTCACGTTACTAAACTATTAAAGAATACATTCGTCCTTAAATACACGTCCAGTAAAGTTTCGTATTGCTTACTATGAGACCAGCTATTCTTTAGACAATTTGTTCCAAAATTCTGGTACTTGACATTATACTAAGCGTAATCATGCGCTACGCTCTTCGCCAATGTTGTTTTCCCTGACTGACGTGGTCCAACAATTGCAACTACAGGAAATTTAGCAAGTTGTTCAGGAAGTTTCTGTGATCGTACAGAGCGTTCAAGGTTTACACAATGCCGTTTATCTGCTATATTCCGCGTATTCGTTTGCACTTACACTCTGTTCTTTCTTAACTTTGCACTATCCGTATGATAACTGTCGAGCATCTTTGCAAAAAAGTCGTTAAGAAATCGCGCCAGAAAGGTATAACTGGTGTGTTTAAGAAACGCGATATCACAGAGATAGAAATACTGAAAGATATCAGTTTTCAGGTTCAGGAAGGGGAGTTTGTGGCATATCTGGGTGCTAATGGTGCGGGAAAGACGACTTCGCTTAAGATTCTCGCAGGTATTTTGTATCCAACTTCCGGGAATGTAGATGTTTTTGGCTATACTCCTTTTGAGAAAAAAGTCGGGTTCAAAAAGACGATTAGCTTCGTGATGGCGCAAAAGAGTCAGTTGTTCATGGATCTAAAGGTACAGGATAGCTTTGACTTTATCGCGGAAATTTACGAGGTCGACAAAACTCAGTATCACAGGTTTTTACAAGATATCACTGAGCGATTTCAGATCGCTGATAAGCTGAGTACTCAGGCACGAAGATTATCCCTGGGACAGCGAATGAAGTGTGAGCTGATTTGCAGCTTGGATTTTTCAGCCAAAGGTACTTTTTCTCGATGAACCCACTGTTGGGCTGGATATTAATAGCAGCCGGGAAGTGAGGAATTTCTTACAAGAAGTCAATAAACAGTATAACACGACAATAATTCTCACAACACATAATATGGATGATGTCGAGGAACTGTGTCAACGTACAATTGTAATCAATAAAGGTGAAAAAATTTTCGATGGTTCAACTTCAGACCTTAAAGGGTATTTTGGGGATTATCGCGTGCTGGAATTTATTATGCCGAATTGTGTGAAGCCGGAGGAAGTCGTAACGAGGATTCCTTATGAAGTGGTTGAGGTGACAAAGAACGCCTTTTCCATACAGGTAGAACGGAAAGAATCAGCGAAAGCAATTGCGGTCGTGATGCAAGAGAATGAGGTTGATGAAATCAATATTAAAGAAACCGAACTTAGTGAAGTAATTGGAAAAATCTATAAAGGAATCTAGTCTATGTTCAGAAACTTCAGAGCGATACACATACTCTTCAGGTCGTATATCAAGCGTGACGCGTCAAACGCGTTCTCGATTTTTATGGCACTCCTGACTCCCCTCGCGTACTCGGCGATCTTTTTAACCCAGACATATCTCTACTTCCAGATCAACTCAGTACCCTTTGAAGATATCACTATTGAGAAGTTTTACGTATGCCTGTGTACTAATCAGGTCATTATATTTTTAGCATTTGATCAAAATATAAGAGCATTAGCCAGAGATACGTTAAGCTCTGATGTTGATATACTACTTATGCGGCCAGTTAGCCTTTTTTTGTACAAATACTTTCGAGTTATCTCCATCGACCGGGTCATCATGCTGGCTTTGTATGTACTCGGTTTCGCGGTGGCTCTGGCTTTTGCTGATGTCGGAGCAGATGTGATTACAAGGTTGCTCTTATTTATTGCTTTAGCCATCATACTTCTGAATAGTGTGCTCAGCATCATGTATGGATTCGGAATACTGTTTCGGGATAATGACAAAGTAATTCGATTAAAAGAGTCTTTAACTGATTTAACGCAGCTAAAACCACCTGAGATATTTCCATTTGCTCTGCGTACCGGGCTTACCTTCGTGGTTCCGTTTCTGGTGATGTACGGGTTTATGTTTGACATTGTAAGAAACAGGGATGGAGAAACATTTTGGGCTATTGTAGCTGGATGGACTATTGTTGCTTCGCTGCTTAATTATTATATGTGGCGTAAAATATTTCAAAGATATGAAAGTACCGGCTAAAAAATACATCTATATAATAAAAAACAGCTTTCTGGAAGGGAATCAGAGTTTCTTTTCCACGCTGTTGAGTCTTGTCTACCCGCTTATAGAGATTTCCGGACTTGTTTTTCTGTACAGTTATATTACCAGCGACGATTCCGGTTTTCTGACGCGAGGAGTGGTGATTTATTTTTCATTTATTCTTGTCACTACGACGCTGGATTATCGACGGTTTGCTTCAAAGCTTCAATCCATGATTGTCGATGAAAGATATATTAATATCGATCAGATGCCGGTACATCCTTTTTTCTACACCTTCTGTGAATCTATTGGCAGGAGTTTTGTGACGCTAATGCTACTGATTACGATAGGTATTGGGGTGCTTTTGTTTTACGGTACTCCCGTAATTGGCGTAATGCTTTATATTCCGGTAGTGCTGATATGTCTGCTGTTAAGTCATCTTATTTACTATAACTACACGCTTCTTACGTTTTACGCGGAGAAGCACGTGAAGATATGGTTCTTTGGCATCATTTTTGACTTTCTGTCAGGAAAACTCGTTCCGCTCGGGTTTTTGCCGATGATCTTACAAAAAGTTTTTTTAAGTTTTATGCCATTCGTTTACGCCGCGGGAGCGCTGGGTAACGCGTTCAGTGACTTTAATCTGAGAACGTTACTTACCAGCTCTGCCATCGCGTTATTCTGGGTACTCCTACTGATCTTCACCGGCAACAGGATATGGGCACACGGCGGCAGAGTATTCCAGGAGCGGGGGTAGGGAGGGAATTCTTAAGCGTTGAGGATGTGGCTGTGCGTGAGATATAGCAGGAGTTTGATAGAGAAATTGAAGTAGTGGAAGATCTGGAAAAGCTTACTCTTTTATACATCCGCCTTCATACTTCACGATTGTTGTTCCCATATTTTCCGACCTGCCAAAATGATTTTCTACTAATACTTTCACGTGATAAGCGCCTGGTTTGGGGAGTTGGGGCTTCACGGTGAATTCTTCGAGTTCTGTTGTCGTCGTTACTTCTTGTACCACCTCCTCAGCAAGGGTGCCATCAGGCTTTCTGTCGGAAGTAAACCTGGTCACTACCAAATTTACTTTAGTCGCGGAGTAGGGAAAATTTGGCTCACCTGATTGGTATACTTTAATTTCCTCACATAAGTTCACGAAAGAACCATAGAATAGATGAAGGCTGGTATGGTGGTATTTCCATGCGTGTACAGATATGAGAACTCATAATAGTGAAAATAAACTCAGAGGTATAATAAGTAAAGTCGTGATTAAAAGGATTTTTTTTCGAGACATGTCTTAATTATAATATTGAATTAGCATATGTGTCATGAATGATTCGTATAGAACCAATGCAGGGCGATGCTTACTGATACACCGAGGTTTAATGAATCCACAAGCTCAGACTGCTTGATACGTACAGTTTCGCCAATTCTTTTCATATCGGCAGGAAGTCCTGTAGCTTCATTGCCGAATATGAGTGCAAATGGCTTGTGTGCGTGAGAAATAGTTTCCAGACCAGACTGCCCATCAGTCATGAATGCGTACTTTTTGTGCCTGGGAAAATGTTTCAAGTATTCAGCAATTGTTTCAAAATATTGGAAATTCGTCGTGAAAACCGATCCCATTGAAGCCCTGATGGTGTGTTCATGGAATATGTCTTCTTTTCAGTAATTCAATGGTCGGAAATAGCCCCAATGAATACGCAGTGCTTTCTTTATTCATAATGCTGGATGCGAGTATAACAGACCCGAGGGTTGACATTCATCTGTAACTCTGTAAACATATCCCCGGATAGGGGATATTCTCCATGGACAAAAGGCATAAAAAGACTACAAAAGACCGCGCGCTGCACAGAATCAAGATTATTCAAGGACATCTGAAAAAGATAGAATCCATGCTTACCGACGACACCTGCTGTCTCGACATCGTTCACCAGTCACGAGCGGTGCAGAAGGCGATGAAACAGCTTGATCTTTTAATTATTGAAGAACATCTGAAAACCGGTGTGGTACACCAGATGCGGAATGGCGAAGGGCAACGCACTACTCATGAAATTCTTAGATTATTTGAGTATAAATAACTCTATAAATTATTGACCACGAACCATGGCAAAGCAAAATAAACCAAATAAAAACAAGACTGGTACTGCTAAACCTAAGAAAAGCCAATCCTGTACCTTGTACATAGACGGAATGCACTGCGCTTCATGTGAGATACTTATTGAGAAAAAACTTCTTAAGCAACAAGGTGTGCAGGCTGTAGACGCTTCGATGAAAGATGGTAGTGTACATGTTGAATATACAGGTGATTCCAAACCTGATACCCAGAAGCTGAATAAAGATTTCTCCAATCTTGGCTACAAATTTGTTAAAGACAAGCCAAAAAAGAAAAAGAGCGCTCCCCTTCTTTCCATTGTTGGTGGTGAGCTCGTTCTTAATAATGAAAAATTCAGCACTATTTTTAAGACTGGAGTGGTAGTCGCGAGTTTAATTATCGCGTTTTTCATTTTTGAAAAAATGCAGATAGGTCAGCACATGATTGTTGACGCGAGTTCGACCTTGCCCGCGTTCCTTCTGCTGGGCGTTGTGGCTGGGATTTCAAGCTGCGCGGCGTTAATTGGCGGACTCTTACTCTCGATGACTAAGCAGTGGAATGAGCTGTATATAGATGCTGAGACTCCCAGGACGAAAGCGATTCCGCACATAATGTTCCACGCGGGGAGGATCGCCGCGTTTACGGTATTCGGAGGCATTTTAGGACTGATTGGGGACGCGATATCCCTGAACAGCACTACATTCTGGGCAGTGTTAACGATTATTGTCTCTGGAGTAATGTTTGTACTTGCTATGCAGATGCTAGGGGTAGCATGGGCGCAGAAGCTGAGGTTTACCGCGCCTAAGTCTCTTACTCGCTACGCTGCTGAAACTTCAAATTTCAAAGGAAAATATATGCCATTCACTGTCGGTGCTCTCACATTCCTCCTTCCATGCGGGTTTACACTGCTTGCACAGTCTATAGCACTCACTAGTGGTTCTGTTGTGATGGGAAGTTTGATCATGTTGCTATTTTCTCTGGGTACATTGCCAACCCTGCTTGCGATTACCTTCAGCGGGCTGGCGTTTAACTCCAAGCCACATTTAACCGCTAAGTTCAATGTTGTTGCGGGTTTGATTGTCATGTTTTTTGTTATCTACAATGTAAATGGACAGCTTAATGTGCTCGGCTTACCAAGTCTAAGCGACATTTCCTTCGGTGGTGACCAGGAAGTCACTACATCCGTGGCCGCTGCTGAGCCGGTAGTAGTTGATGGAAAACAACAGTTGAATTTTATCGCAAAAGGATTTGATTACTTTCCTACCAGTTCAACTACTATCAATGCGGGTGTGCCAACAACTATGGTCGTTGACAATCAGGGAGTACAGGGATGTGGCGCGTTCATAGCTGCCCGGGGACTGATAGACAACTACGTAGCACTCAAAAGTGGGATCAACGAAATTGACTTGGGTAGTCCAAAGAAAGGCACGTATAAAGTAACCTGCACTATGGGCATGGTAGCGCCAGTAACTGTAATCGTGCAGTAATGATCCTGCTATTGCCATTGGGGGATATGTAATGCATCGATGCAATGCTTATGTCCATCACATTCTAAGCTTTATGTAATACATACAATCTGAAAGATATGGAAACAACTATACAAATTAACAATATGCATTGTGAAGCGTGCAAATCGCTCATACTTATTGAGCTTGAAGACGCTGGATGTGCAAAAAAAGTAGTATCGATTGAGCTCCGGGAAGGGAGTAATGGCTTGCTGCAACTAACCGGAGTTACTCAAGAAGATGTTGATAAAATCAAGGAGATCATTAATGCCACAGAGCAGTATTCTGTCGAAGAGTCAGCATAAAGTTTGAACTTCACTCTCATCATTCACAATAGATATTTGTAGTAAAAAATTATGGTAAAAAAAAAGCGTACCCAATTATTGGAATGCACTGCGCGTCCTGCAAGATACTAATAGAAAAGATGGTCAAAAAGGTCGATGGCGTAAAGTTTGTGCTCGTTAATTATGCTTCAGAAAAAATGTCAGTTGAATATGACGAACGGGAAACGGATATTAACGAGATAAAAGCTGCTGTAAGCAAGGCAGGTAGTTATCGACTTATCGATACACATGAGGGGGAAACTGTGCTGGCAGCACATTCGGAGGTCAGAAAAATGGAGGCGAACGTGCAACATGATCACGCGAAGTTAAAAGCTGAAGAGTACGCACGCCTCAAGAAGAAGGTCAGTATTGTTGGCATTGCGGCGCTTCCATTCGCTGGTATTATGATCTGGATGATCCTCAAATCTCTGGGTGTCATAACCGGAGGGCATGCACCTTTTGGCTACGTAACCTTCGAGCAGTTTATGTACAAAATAAATATGTTTTTCCTCATGCAGTTTATTCTTGCAACAGGAATCCTGTTCTGGGGAGGGAGTCAATTTTTTTGTAGTACATGGAACGCCCTGAAGGCCAGGGCAGCGAATATGGATACACTGATAGTCCTCGGTACAACAACTGCGTGGGCATTTTCCACGGTTGTTACCTTCGCTCCAGGAGTATTCGATGGCATTGAAGTAGATGTATTTTATGAAGCGACGGTTTTTATTATTTTCTTTATATTACTAGGACGATTACTCGAAGCCCGCGCAAAAGGACAGGCGAAGGATGCAATACGAAAACTTCTTGAATTGCAAGCGAAAGAAGCTTCAGTAATCCGAAATGGAGAAGAAGTTAAGGTTCCGCTTGAGACAGTTGTTCATGGAGATATTTTGGTTGTTCGACCAGGTGAAAAAATCCCTGTTGACGGGACTATACTTAAAGGGAGTTCGACTGTGGACGAATCAATGGTGACTGGTGAATCCATGCCAGTTTCCAAAACCGAACAGGATAAGGTGATTGGTGCTACTATAAATAAATCTGGAACATTCCAGTTCAGAGCGGAGAAAGTAGGAGGAGAAACCATGCTCTCCCAGATCATCAGGATGGTTGAAGAAGCTCAGGGAACTACGGCTCCTATTCAGCGGCTCGCAGATAAAATCTCAGGAGTTTTTGTTCCGATTGTAATCGGCATAGCGTTAACTGCGTTCCTGCTCTGGTTATTCCTTGCGCCAGAGTTGGGTTTCACGGATGATGTAACAAGTGTCTTGCAACTCGCGGTATACATCGCGACTACTATTCTGATTATCGCCTGTCCCTGCGCTCTTGGTCTTGCTACGCCTACAGCTGTCATGGTCGGGACGGGGAAAGCTGCCCGGAAAGGCATTCTCATAAAAGATGCTCAAGCACTGGAACAGGCGCATAGTATTGACACGATTGTTTTTGATAAAACAGGCACGTTGACGCGTGGTAAACCGGAAGTTACCAATTACCATGGAGCAGACGGGGAGGATGAGAAGGAAATTCTCAGTTGGATTTACGCGGTAGAGCATCTCTCTGAGCACCCTCTTTCAGACGCAATTGTAGAATTTATTGCAAAAAAAACTGGTACCAGGAAGACTGTGGAATCAGTCGTGAACTTTGAAGGAATTGAGGGGAAAGGTGTGTATGGAGAGGTTGGTAGCAGGAAAGTAGTGATTGGCAACAGGCGTTTGATGGCAGAAAAAAGCGTTTTACTTGATAAAAAACTTGCTGAAAAGGCTGAAGAATTAATTACTGCGGGAAAGACAGTTATTTTCGCGGGAGTTGATGGGCGGTTAGCGGCACTATTCGCCCTGGCTGACACGGTGAAAGAAGCGTCAAAACAGGCGGTACGCCAGCTTCGTGCCCTGGGTATCGAGGTAGTGATGCTCACAGGAGACAATCAGGCTACAGCGAAGGTTATTGCTGAGCAGCTGGGTATTGATGAAGTGGTAGCTGAAGTTCTTCCAGGAGAAAAAACTCAGAAGATAATGGATCTCCAGGCAAGAAAGCCAGGTTGTGTAATCGCCATGGCGGGAGATGGAGTGAACGACGCTCCAGCGCTCGCTCAGGCGGATATTGGTATTGCTATGGGCACTGGAACGGATGTGGCGATAGAAGCCGGGAGTATTGTACTTGTGAAAGGCTCTCTTGATAAAGTGGTTGAGACTATTACTCTTTCCAAAAAAACATTACGGGTTATCAAGCAAAATCTTTTCTGGGCATTTGGGTATAACGTGATCGCTATTCCCATCGCGGCAGG
Source organism: Candidatus Dojkabacteria bacterium (assembly GCA_048615375.1). Lineage (GTDB taxonomy): Bacteria > Patescibacteriota > Dojkabacteria > JAOAGR01 > JAOAGR01 > JBMCLJ01. The sequence goes on from JBMCLJ010000008.1 coordinate 19,572, forward strand.
GATTCTCTTTGTGCCATTTGGCATCCTTCTCTCCCCGATTATCGCCAGCGCTGCAATGGCCTTCAGCTCAGTTTCTGTAGTGGTGAATAGTGTGAGGTTGAAGAGGTAGGCTTTCTGGCGTTTTTGTGAGAATTAGCTATAGACATTACAGGTAAAAAATTGGCTATTGTGTGGTTCTATAGTATAAGATTTGTTGTATGTGATGAATGATCTACTACACAATGCTGCAGAGGTTGTAAAAAAGATTCAGTACATAAATATCGCGACGGTAACAAGGGAGGATGAACCATGGAACACGCCTGTGTATACAGCTTTTGATAAAGATCTTCGTTTTTTCTGGATTTCCGCGAAAGCAAGTCAGCACTCAGTTAATCTGAAGAGTTGTTCTAGGGCTTTTGTGACTATTTATGATTCTACCGTACCTGAAGGGACGGGGTTTGGCGTTTATTTTACCGGAAGAGCTCTGCAGATCCGGGAAACTGCAACAACTTTTACCGCTATCAAAAAGCTGTATAGCAGGGTAGACGCTCCACAGAAGCATATTTCCAGATTTTTGGGAAAATCTCCACGGAGATTGTATGTATTTGTCCCAGAGCGAGTCTGGGTGAATGGCTGGTTTGAATCTGAGCAGATGGAGGGGGTGTTTTATGATGAGCGGGTGGAGCTTGATCTGGAGAGATTAACGAAGAAAATTTTTGAAAAATGAAGGTTTTGTTGTATACTTCTAGCGTTCTTCGGGAGCTTAAGCACGCTTGAACGTCAGGAGATACATGTACAACAACAGGGTCGTTAGCTCAGTTGGTAGAGCAGCTGCCTCTTAAGCAGCCTGTCGCTGGTTCGAGTCCAGCACGACTCACCATTATTCATCGTACGTCCTCGAACCAGTGCTATCGCACTCTTGACCGGAGCAGCGGTCAATTCACGAGTCCAGCACGACTCACTATCTTCTGCTCATTCTATCCTTACTTTCGTGGCAACATTTCGTGTGATTTATATTCTTAGAGCTTCGGATAGCAGATCTATCGTGAGGTGAGAGTAATTGAGCCGCGTTCTTTCAAATAACTAAAGAAAAAAAGGAACACCCCTCAGAGTGTTCATAGATGCTTGAATTTCGGTAGCGGTAGACGCTACTTACTTGCAATAAGCTCCATACAAGACTTATACTTGATACTATTCTACGGGAAAATAATCCACGTGTCAATCGAGTATATAACCGAGGGGCCCCTCTCAAGAGCCAAATTTTGTAAATGGGAATAAAAGTTTGGAACGGTAATGGTTTGTACTTAATTCATATAAGTGAGGCTTGTTGTAATTATATTTTGACCAAATAGGATTTGCTATTAAATCCACAGCCTGCAAGCCCTTCACTGCTTTAGAGTCCATGAAATCAATCCTAATAGTATTTCTGAATCCCCATTCGCCAAACGCAAGAGCTTTTATATAGTCAGATAATGAGTTGGCAGAAGTTACTTTTGTTGTATGGTTATCAATGATTATATGGATGTCCTCATTGCACTTTTCAAGAATGCTCTTAATTAGGATCCCCGCAACAAAATTATAGAATACGTTTTTTTCTACAAATAGTTTTTCTACAATATGATTTTTATCAACAACAATATATTAAATCGAGTGTTGGTCTGAACTTGAAATGAGGTTGATGATTTTTTGTTTAGCTGGGAACGATAGCTTTGAAGCTTTTAATTCAGCATAGCCAAGAGGCAGGCAATGGTTTGCATGTGCTCGACGAATAATGTTTTTGATTCTTTTTTCTGCACTTTCACTATGAGGCGCTAAAGCCGCTATAACAAAATAGCGATCCTTTTGTCCCAAGCTACCTGATTCGTCTATATATACTTTCATAGAAATCATGTGATAGTAGCATAAAGTATAGCTTGCAGCTAGAGCAACTCCGCTTTGTCGAAAGGTCAGTGCTTTTATTAAGCCTGAAAGCATCCTTCCTGGATAATGACTAAATCTTCGTATGCTTTATTAAACTGAACTTCCCTGATTAAGCTCTTGATGTTCCGTATCCTCAAAATTGTGCTACACACTAGCTACAATCCCAGTTATAGAGTAATCGAGTGAATTCCTGGTTTTCCAGGTTTGTTGTGGTGATGAAGAAGTTAGCTATACCCACGTCTCCCCACATGAGACCGAGTTCAGGGTCTGAGGCTAACTGGAGGAATAGAATTTCGTCGCGAATTGCAGGGGTGTATTTTCTTGGGTCTTCCTGGGTGAAGGAAGCGTATCCTCCAAGTTGGCTGGTGAAGGTGTATCCGGCCGCAATGAAGTAATTATTCCAGACAATACGCTAGTGTATTATGCAATGAATCTTGTATGTAGTTCATTCGATATTTTTCGGAGCACATATCGTGGGTTGGTGTGAACTTCTTTATTCCAGAAACGAATGACATGAATGTTGTAGCTCTGTAGGAAGTTGGTTCGGGTGTTGTCGTATGCGTGGATTTCTTCATCTTTGTGATGTTCACCGTCAAGTTCTATTCCAAGACGTTTCTCAGGACAGTAAAAGTCGAGGATATATCTGTTTACTGAGTACTGTCGAACAAATCTATACCCTTCGAGGCGACGTTTTCGGAGATAGTGCCAGAGAATGAGTTCAGCGGAGGTACTGGATGTGCGAAGTTTTTGGCGGAGGTGTTTCAATTTCGGGTCGTTGTATGTAAAGCTCATGGTTGAGTTACTTCTCGGTAACACCCCCCAAGCTGGCTACGCGCGCTTGGCCCCCTCTTATTACATAAGAGGGGGCAGCTCCGCGTAGCGATAGCGGAGTAGGAGCGGGGGTGTTAGAGATAGGAAGATTATAGTACAGATGGAATTATGCGTCTAGATTGAATATGCGATTATTATGAATGGATAGCTATTCAGGTGATAGTCAATTTTTGCCGAAGCTTTACTCTTTGATAAACAACTCATTATAAACCTTCATATCATCCGTAGTAATATTCTCGTACACTAATTCCTCTCCGCTATAAAACACCCGATGTACTTTTGCATTTTTATCGGAGCGGATCACTGTGTACTTATCGTCCTGTATAACCAGCGCAGCTTTATCATCCACAGCGAATCCTACTGTATCGGTATTTTTCATGATTTTTATGATTGCATCACGACGCTGTGGTTCCGTAGTATGGTGGGGGCTGAATAGACCAGGGACAAATCCAAGTGCTGACATTCGTACAAGTTTTTCGGTAGGGTCTAGTGCTTCGTAGGTAGGTGAGTCTGTGCTGCCGTAAGTAAACCAGCAGATTGCTCCAGCACTGACTCCTGACATAACAGTGCCTTGTTCCCAGGCTTCTTTGAGAAGTTGGTCGACCCCACATTTCTTCCATACATCAATCATCATTCGTGTATGACCACCCCCTGTAAATATAAAGTCTGCTTCTGCAATTTTATGTTTTATTTCATCAGGCGCAGGTGTTTCGGTTATTAAGCGTAAAATACTCATTTGGCATCCAAGATCTTTTGCAAATATTTTTAGATGAGCGTTAATGTACCAGTCTTGTTCCTGCAATGCTGTTGGGATTAAGAGTCCTTTTGGCCGGGGTGCACCTGTTTGCGTAACAATGAATTCTTCAATTGCTGATGCCTGGGGATTTTTAACATCTTCACCTCCGAGAGCGACAATGGTTTTCATGGACTAAGTATACGCAAGTGTAAGGTGAGGATCAAAAAAAGTAAGCTGAAGATGCCATGGTCAAGGGCGAACTGGTTGATTTCCAGCTGGAGGAAGAGTTTGATTGTGATGGAATCCAGTATAGGTTTCGTTAAGTTCGCGGACAGACACGTTGTAGAGGTACTGAATAAAAGCTTTTAGAAAGGTTTATATTTTGATGAGGAGTACATTCTGTTTTGTTTACTTGCTCTAATCTTTTTGTCTATATACAATAAATGGCAAGTTTTCTTGTAGAGGGGCAGAAATTGTGTAACGGTCTCATCCAGATGTATTGACACATATGCCCAATTGTTTAATTAAATTACAAAATAAATTATTTATTGTATCGTTACTACGAATGTATCCAGGAATAAGTTCAAGTGAACTAGACCCAAAGCAAGAAATTGCAAGCCACTATGCCTTACTTCTTGCCAGGTCAACACTATTTCCTGTTAGACCTCAATTACACGAGGAATTAAGAACCAATAAACTTTCACAAAAGCTTCTTGCAAGATTGAGAAATCCATCTTTACAACAGACGGGTGATGAATATGAGAATGATCTTACTCAATATGCAGGTTTGTTAGCAGAACTACACGGTAAAACTATTTTATATGGTGGAGAAGGGCCACCTGGACTCAATGTGCAGAATTTACATGACATTATTTCTAAGGATAAAAAAAGATTAAGAAGAGATTCGGGATTTTTTATTAGTAAAAATAATGCTGTCCTCGCACCTCATCCTAACCAATCAGCTGACGTATCAGGAAAAAGAATTGAAATAGATGCAGGTTTGATTCTAACTGACGCTCAAGGAAATATAACTCCATTAATTATTGAATTGAAAATCACTACTGCTAAGAACGAATTAAAAAAAGCAATGAGACAATCACAGATTAATCATGTACTTACGGTTGTAAATAATGCATTTAAAGTAAATAATGCAATCTATATGCTAGTTGTACCTTCAGATAGTATTAGTCCTCAACAAGAATTTGTTCAAAGTTTTGTTAAGAGAGGAAATGTATATGTTCAAATGCCTGACAGCAGACAAGTTTTTTTAGAAGGGGCACGTACTATAAGCACGCCTACACAATTCTAAACATTATATTTTCTCCTACCAGATAACCTTGCAGTCATAAGATTGATCATTGCAAGGTGTATCATACCCTCGCTACTTGTTGTCGGTTCTTCATATTTTTTTGATAATTTCTATACCTTCAAAGCCACGCACATGTTCTTTTTACTATCCACCTCTTTTTGCAACAACAAAATCTTTGTCATCTCGTTTTACTTCTGCGATTTGTAAATTTATAGAGACTAAAGGCTAAAAAATTTGTTAGAAAGAGCTAAAATGAAGCGGGAAAAGTACTAGTATGTCCGCGGTGTGATATGTCAACTTGATATCGCTATGAGCAAGTGGAATTCTACTCACCTTACCACTCCCCAATTACCCAGTTAGTAGTCGACATTATGCTCTTTTGTACCGAGAAATACGGCGCTATCCCGCAGCTTGATGTTGACGCGGTATCGGGTGCCATGTCCTACCTCAAGAATGGCTCCTTCGTGGACTTTTTTCTCCATTTCGTGGAAGGGGAGGATAAGAAACTGATCTTTATCATTTCCTTGGAGGACGAAGTTATGAGAAGTGGTTTAAGGAATGGGTGGGGTGGATATGAGGGGAGAATTGAAAAAAGATTATAAAAACTTCCTCTCTAAGTCTTCAGCAGGTAAATCTGTCATTTCATGGAGTATTGCAAGGAGTGTAGATAAACAAGAGTCAGCTGATGGTATTTTGTTGTTGTTTTCAGTGTTAATTTTCTGACTTAGATTTTAACAGTGGTGCACTTCGTTTTGGGATCTCCAAAAAAGAGATATAGGTTTATCTACTACAGAATACAGAGTTTTACTTCAACCTAATCGAATTTGAACACGGGCTTATACGTTAGAGCTATAATCGCGGATCGATTTCCTGGGTCTTCACCTCTTCGGCAATCATCTTTAAAACAAGCTCTCTATACTGGTCATTCGATTCAGAGATCTGATGATATGGAATTTTTAACATATAGATTCAATCAGCTCTCGAAATTCTTCTCCAGAGTACTCTTTTATATGTCCTTCATGTCTCATCTCTTTTTCACTGAAAAGATAGAATTGGTTAAAGTCTCTGTTTGGAGTGGTGATAATACAATTAACAAAATTCTTAAAATTCTTAATCTCCTGGAGTATTCTTTTCGCTTCGCGTGCATTCAGATGTTCTAAAACTTCAGTTAGTATAATATCAAGGTTTTCCAAATGATCTTTCTCTCTGAGAAAATCTTGAAATGTTTTGTATATCTTAATATTTTCGATGTTTCTTGACTCTGCCTTTCTCTTTACAAGCTCACGCATTTCGTCATCAGGGTCAATGGCGATATACTCTTTCTCTTTAAGATTCTGAGCGAATGGAATCGCATAGAATCCTTCGCCGCAACCAATATCCAGTATCGGTCGATCGAAATCCAGGATCTCTCTAATCGTATCGCGTCTGGCGTGATGAGTGGTGTGGTACGTTAGTTTAATATCTTCTTTAATCAATCCGATCTCAAATCCCCGGGCGGAGCGCTAGCGGAGTCCGTGG